>JANLYJ010000115.1:0-3393 GCA_031365555.1 Gemmatimonadaceae bacterium
GTCGGGTTGCTCTTCAGCTCGCGCTTAAGAAGCTGGAGAATTACCCCGTACTCTTCCGAGTCCTTGTTCTCATCGAAAGCAGGAACCTTTCCTGCTGCTTCGTACTCGACTCCCTTGTGAACGAGCAGTGTTGCATCGCCGCCATCGTCCAGGATGAGATTCGGGCCGCTTCCGTCAGGCCAGACGAGCGCCATGTCCGTGCACCACCAGTACTCTTCGAGCGTCTCGCCTTTCCACGCGAACACTGGCGTGCCCTGTGGGTTTTCCGGCGTTCCGTTCTTGCCGACAACGACTGCGGCTGCAGCGTGATCCTGGGTCGAGAAGATGTTGCACGAAACCCAGCGCACGTCGGCGCCGAGATCGACCAGCGTCTCGATGAGGACGGCTGTCTGGATGGTCATGTGCAGTGAGCCCATGATCTTTGCGCCCTTGAGCGGGAACTTTCCCTTGTACTCGTCGCGCAGCGCCATCAGGCCGGGCATTTCATGCTCGGCGAGGCGGATTTCATTGCGGCCCCACTCTGCGAGAGAGATGTCGGCGACCTTGAATGCAGGGCGTCCGTCTTCCTTCGAAGGTGTAAAAGCGCGGGTTGGTTTAACAGCAGTGGTCACGTGTTCTCCTGGTATTCAGTAACGATTGGTAAGTGATGCTACGCCGACTTCTCTAAGCGGAGCTTTGTTTTCCTGCGAACTATCGACACAGCTTCGTGCCGGCGTGCTGTTGCTGCGAACAAAGTCGGGCCATTCGCGCCGGGATCTGCCGGCAGCGGTACGTACCTGAAATTGTCCAGTCCTGCGGCCTTCATCCAACCCGCCACCGTCAGCTCGGAGAAACCGAGCCACAGGTGACCCATCGCCTGCTCGAACTCGTGGCGGTCGTGCGGTGTCATGTCCACAATCAACAGACGTCCGCCCTGACGCAGAGTGCGGGCAGCTTCAACAACTGCTTTTTCGGGATCGACAACGTGGTGCAGTACGAGGAAGAGCAGGGAAGCATCGAGTTCGCCATTGGAGATTGGTAGCGACTCGAGTGATCCAGATCTCACCGAAACGTTGTTCTGCTCTGAGAGACGTTTTTTTGCGGCGGTGAGCATCGCGCTCGATTCATCGACTGCGATGACCTTGCCGACGAAAGGCGAAAGAGATTCTGCGATCTGGCCTGTGCCGCAGCCGAGATCACCCACGACCATCTCCGTGTCGAGGAGGCCTAGCAGGGCCTGAAGGTCTGCCCGCTGACCGAACAGCTCGGTTCGGATCGCGTCCCATTTGCCGGCGGAAGAGGAAAAGAACTTCTGCGACTTTCCGCGGCGTCTTGCGAGCACGGCGTCGAGGCGGCGGGCGTCTTGGGTTACGGATGCGCTGTCGAGCAGCTGTTCTCGGACGATCTGCCAGAGCTTTTTGGAACCGTTCTCGAGGCGGTCGGGCGCCATTCTATAGTGGCGGCTGGTGCCTTCGGAGCGGGCCATGAGCCAGCTCTCGTCACAGAGTGCCTTGAGGTGCCGGCTAACGGTGGACTGGGGGAGCTGGAGAATGGACTGGAGCTCGGCGACGCTGAGCTCGTGGGCTTCGAGTACCAGAAGCATACGCGCCCTTACCGGGTCGGCCAGGGAGGTCATGCGTTCGTAGATCGTCGGGGTGGAACCGATTAATCCGTTCATCCGGATAGAAGGATAGAACAATACTAACCCATAGTCAAGGCACCAAGTAGGTTTAGTGCCGAGCCAATACTTCAGCCCCGATCAACGTGACCCGATACTCGAACATCCTTGAAACAATCGGCAACACTCCGGTTGTCCGAATCAACCGCCTCGCACCGACGGGCGTAGATCTCTTTGTAAAAGTCGAAGCATTCAATCCACTCGGCTCGGTCAAAGACCGGCTCGCTCTCGGCGTGATCGAAGCCGCAGAAAAAAGCGGTGAGCTCATGCCAGGCATGACGGTGGTCGAAGCCAGCAGCGGCAACACCGGCATTGGCCTCGCGATGGTTTGCGCAGCGAAGGGATACCCCCTCGTCGTTCTCATGGCGGAATCGTTCAGCGTCGAGCGTCGTCGCCTGATGCGTTTTCTTGGCGCTAAAGTCATTCTGACACCTGCACCCGCAGGCGCAACTGGTATGGTGAAGAAAGCCGCCGAGCTGGCAAAAAAGAATGGATGGTTTCTTACGCGTCAGTTCGAGAACGAAGCCAACGCCGACATCCACACGCGCACAACCGCGAAAGAAATCCTCGCGGACTTCAGTGGAAAGCGTCTCGATTACTGGGTAACTGGATTCGGAACAGGCGGCACGCTCAAGGGAGTCGGGCGTGTACTAAGGAAAGAGCGCCCGGAAACGAAAATCATTTTGGCTGAACCTGCAGATGCACCGCTTGTTACGAGCGGTGACAAGCAGCCGCGCGAAAAAGACGGCACTCCGTCAGCCAGACATACTGCATGGAAGCCGCATCCGATTCAGGGATGGAGCCCGGACTTTATTCCGAAGCTTGCTGGCGATGCACTCGACGCTGGATTTGTGGATCGTGTAATAACAACTCCCGGGCCGGATGCGATGCGCTGCAGCCGCGAGCTGGCGCAGAAAGAGGGAATCTTTGTGGGCACATCGGCCGGTGCGACCTTCTATGCTGCATTGCAGATCGCCAATGAAGCACCGAAGGGGTCTTCCATTCTTGCGATGCTTCCGGATACTGGCGAGCGGTATCTGAGCACGCCCCTCTTCGCAGACATCACTCCGGAAATGAACGCCGATGAGCAGGCGATCTTTGACTCTATGGAGCCTTTCGCTATTTGACGACAACCGGAGTTGAAACATCCGGCCTGAAAATTCCGTTACTTTTCAAATAGGCTCTCACTAATCCTGACAGGTCAATGCGGACTCTAAGAAGAATCCTCGCTCAATACGGCACGATCGCAGTCGTTGTTTACCTCGCACTGCACATGATTGTGCTTTTTGCATTCTACCTGGCCATCAAGATGGGCTGGACACCGGAGGGTGTCGCTGGTGAAGCAGGCATCTGGACTGTCGCCTACATATTCACGAAGCTCACGCAGCCCGTGCGCCTCGGACTTACTCTCGTAGTCACTCCCTTCATTGCTCGCATCTTCTCCCGTCCCGTGCGGAGCGTGGACGCCGGCAAGGCGTGACCTGGGAATTTCGGCCGATCGCTGAAAGCGATCTGCCGATGATTCTTGACTGGCTTGCGCGACCGCATGTCGCTGAGTGGTGGGGCAAATCACCGACAATTGAAGAAGCACGCGAAGAATTCCTGCCGATCATCGCAGGAAACCCGAACCACCAGTGCTTCATCGCGCACCATGAGGGGAAGCCGGTCGGGTTTATTCAGTGGTACGTCGCCGCTGCGTTCCATTACGAAGGATGGTGGCTCGACGAACACGATCC
>JANLYJ010000118.1:0-5169 GCA_031365555.1 Gemmatimonadaceae bacterium
CCGCCAAACCAGACGTCACCCTGCGCAAGCTCGCCGAGCGTGAGCTTTGCGACGAGGATCGCTCCGGCGGCGTCGAGTCTTTGAACTACGGTTGCGTCTTCGTCGATTGTCTGATTCTTGTACGGGCCCGCACCCCATGTCGTCTTGTATCCCTTCACTGACAGGAGATCCTTTGCGCCCCAGGGAATCCCGTGAAGTGGTCCACGATATTTTCCGCGAGCGAGTTCAGCGTCCAGCTGCCTTGCCTGAGCGAGCGCTCGATCTTCGGTAAGAGTGATGACCGCAAGAAGCTGGGGGTCATACTTCTTCAAGCGACCGAGGTACATCTTCGTAAGCTCGGTGGCAGTAATCACCCGGCGACGGATCATCTCTGACAACACAGTTACAGGAAGAAACGCGAGGCTGTCGAGATCGCGCGGCCGCGCTGGAACCGTGACAGTTGAACGCGTCATCTTCCCGCGCGCCCGTGGAGCCGGAGCTGGGCTCGCTGGACGTGGATTGAAAACGATTGCAGGAATTACAGAATTTGCTAGTGGGATCTTATGCAGCGCTTCGAGTCGCGCCTCCTGCGACTTGAGTCCATCCAGCATCATCTCGCGTTCAGCGTCGTCGAATTTCAGTCCGGCAATTTCTTCCGCACAAGCGATTGCCGCGGCGTTTATCTCCTCGCCGTTGGCAGCCTTTGCCCAGAGCACTCCAGGCAAGAGAGTTGAGCCGAGTCCAATGCTCGTGAAGTAGCCCATGAACGCGCGGCGATCATACTCGTTGGAAATGCTCACAGTTGAACTCCTATTTGTGTAGTAACGTCAGGTATTCCTGCCATGGTCCTACTTCGGCTCGATACTGCTTGGCCATTACGCGGCAAATTTGGGCTACATGCGAAAGGTCATGCACCGCCCATGTCGAAAACAGCTGGCGGAGTGTAACCCGGCCCAGGGCCGGGTGAGTTCCGGTGAGCGCGAATTCCGTTGCGCCCAGATTCCAGCTCTCCACCTGTGCAAGATTGTCGCGCCTGAGCAGAGTGAACTCGTCAAGAAGCTGAGCGAGTGTCTTTCCCTTTGACTCGGTGAACATGGCGGTGCGATTGAACTTGTCAAATGGGACCGATTCGCCATGGTCGAGGATTCTTCTGGCGCGTGCTATCCAGTCCGCACGCTCGCCATGCACCATGTGACCCACAATGTCGTAGGGAGTCCAGCTTTCTCCACCTTCATTGTGCATCAGCCAGTTGTCCGAAAGACCCCTAAGCATTGCATCGAGTGTTTGCGGTGTGCGCCGCAGGAGCTCCATTGCAGCGGCCAGCTCGAATTTCTGTCCAACACTATTCGCTTCTGCCATACCGTACACTGCAGCGCGGAAGCCACGGGGTCAAGAAACGAAAAACCCGGCAGCGTGAGCTGCCGGGTCTTCGTAAACATTCAATCGAATTTTACTGTACGCAGGGAGTGTCGGGCGACGGCTTGGGTTTATCCCGTACGAGCCTGTGATCCAGGTGTGCGATGGTCTGTACAACGTCCTGCGCGAGCAGAATCACGCGCGTGAACTGTGGATACTCGATGTACTGAGCTTCATCGGTGAGCTGGTGATAATCCACATGGTTTCCACCACTGAAGAATGTCACAGGGACGCCGCGACGTGCATAGTTCCAGTGATCGCTGCGGCAGTAGTAGCGCTCAGGATGACCAGGCGCATCAAACTGATAGTCGAACTCGAGCATGTGCTCGGCCTTTGCGTTCACGGCATCGACGATGTCGCCCATCTCCTTCGAGAGGCGACGACTTCCCAGCAGCGAGACGTATTTGTCTGTCTTTCCCAACTCGCTGCCTGCCCCGCGTCCAACCATGTCCATGTTTACTGCGCCAACAGCGGAATCAAGTGAAATCGTCGGGTTATCAGTGAACCAGCGCGAGCCGAGCAGGCCTGCTTCTTCACCCGTGTGCCAGACGAAAAGAATCGAGCGCTTTGGCTTGACCGGCAAGCTCGCGAAATATTCTGCGAGCTCGAGCAGACCAACCGAACCCGAGCCGTCGTCATCGGCACCATTGTAGACGGAGTCGAGACGGCCCGGCCGAATGCGGCGAAGACTGTCCACATTGACCTTGACGCCAGCGAGCCAGGGAACCTGCTCGGCGCTGCCGGGTCTGCCGGGGATGCTTGGCACAAGCTTAGTGCGTTCCAGAACGATTTTTTCAACAGCTCTGTTGTATGCGCGCACTGAATCGTGCTCGAGTGGACCCTGAGCGCGTAGTCCGAGGTGGTCGTTGTGCGCGCCAAGCAACACGAACTGACCCTTCACTACGGGATCGCTTCCTGGAAGCATCGCTACAACGTTTCTACCAGGCAGCGGTACTTCGTTGAAAGAAAGTGATCCGGTGAGTACCTGTCCAACAGTTCCGGGGCGGACATTCTCAAAGGGAACGCCGAAGATTTTTGTAGCCGTTGCGACCGGCACCACAAATTGCGCGGCAGCAGTGGTGGTGTCGATGCGAGGACGAATCATCACTCCGCCACGACCTCCCCTGCGCATTACGCCAAAGTTCGCGTCGTCCACATAGAGAACAGCCGCCGCCTCACGAAGTATTGGAACTACTGCGCGCGGAAACCCGGTGACTGCCACAATTTTTCCGGCCGCCTGCTGCGCAGTAATCAGCTCTGCGCCCGGCTGGCCGACATTTCCAGCGTAAATAACCGGCAGTCCGCTAAAGCGGCGGATTGTTGCACGCGGATCGGCGGCAGCGAAGTCGGTGTTGAGAATCAGCGAATCGGATCCAACACGGAGGAACGCGGCTGGAAGTCTGCGGACTAGTGGTACGTCCTGGAAAAACGTTCCGTTCTCTCCGGCGGGAACCAGTCCGAGCTTGCGGACTTCGCGTTCGATGTACGCTGTTCCCTTGAGATTGCCGACATCTCCGGCTCGACGGCCGAGCATCGAGTCGTCGGAGAAGACGTACAGGCGGGTCATGAGGTCACCCGCGGTAATTGCGGGCCCAGTTGCCGGTCCAGTGTATTTGAGCGGCAATTGGCCGCTCACGGGAATAATCGTCGGATCCATAGGCGCGCATGCTGAAATGAGCGCGAGCATGACTCCCGTCTTTATTGCGCGAACCAGAAATTCTTTCACATGTTCTCCTGTTGATTACGTGCCAGACTTACTAAACGCATCGACCCCGTCGAACTGTTGCAGCTTTTCAACGTGCATCCATTTCCCTACCGATCCGATGCGCTTCAGAATCTCGAGAATCCCTTCATCTGAGAGCTCTGAATTTGTCTCGGATGGAACGAAACGGCAGCGATAGTGGTCGACAAGACTCACTTTGAGGTCGGTCGCGGGATAAACAACCGTCCCGCGGTTTGAGATCATCAGGAGCCGTCCCGCCGATCCTTTAACGGCTGATTCCACTTTGTCGGCAAGCTCGCCCGGCAGCATTTCACTCTCTACGTAGACATCTACGCCCACGACGCGACGCGAATTGGTGGCTAGTGTGTGCACCTTGGGCGAGCGTGGAGTGAGCTTAATGGCCTGGTATGGGCGCGCCGTCGCGGTGTGGGACGTACGTCCGATGTTGGCGATTACTTCGTCGGCAAATTCGGAAGTGGTTGCAGGTTTTGCGTCGCCGGCCATGTCCCCGCTTCGAATTCCGCTCTCGAGCGTGACAAGGATTGCCTGCTCAATTTCGTTTGCCGCCTTTCCTTCACCAATGTGGCGCAGCATCATCGCGGCGCTGAAAATCAGCGCTGTCGGGTTCGCGATATTTTTCCCCGCGATGTCGGGGGCAGAGCCGTGCACTGCCTCGAATATTGAAACATCGTTGCCAATGTTGGCAGATGGCGCAAAACCCAGCCCGCCTGTAAGACCCGACGTGAGGTCACTCAGGATGTCGCCATTCATGTTCGTCGTCACGATGACGTCGAACTGCTCCGGACGCATCGCGAGCTGGTGAGCGCAGTTGTCGATCAGGATATGCTTCGAAGTGATCTGCGGATAGGAACCTGACATCTCCTCGAAGGTGTGCTGCAGCATTCCTTCGCTCAGCTTCATAATGTTCGCTTTCGTTGCGCAGTGAACGCGATGACGGCCGGCTGTCACTGCGTACTCGAACGCGAGCTGCACAATTTTCTCGCAGCCGCTTCGCGAAATCAGCTTGAGCGATTCAGCCACGCCAGGCGTCTGCATGTACTCGATGCCTGTGTACAGATCTTCGACGTTTTCCCGCACGATGACGATGTCGAGCTTGCGTCCGCTGAAGGGTGTTTTTACACCAGGCAGCTCGCGTACAGGACGGAGATTTCCGAAGGTTTCGAAAAGAGTGCGAAGCGTTACGTTCGCGCTCTTGTTGCCGTAGCCGATTGGAGTTTCCAGCGGTCCCTTGAGAACCACCTTTGTGCGTTCGATCGAGTCGATCGTCTCCTTGGGAACGCCAGTAGCGATTCCTTTCGTAAAGACCTTCGAGCCGGCTTCATGTTCTTCAACTTCGAGATTTACGCCGCTGGCGGCGATGACCCGGAGGGCGGCGCCGACTACTTCCGGGCCAATTCCATCTCCAGGAATGACAGTAATGGGTGTTCTATTGGACATAAGGGCAAGTTAACGTGACGGGCATGCTGCTAACACCGATATACACAAGCGAAATCGTTGCCGGGACGATTCTTAGCGGTTAGAATCCGATACCTTATAGAAGCGTTACGCGCGCGTAGCTCAGCTGGATAGAGCGTCGGCCTCCGGAGCCGAAGGTCGTGGGTTCGAATCCCGCCGCGCGCATTTCACCCCCCCCCCCCTGACGCTGTGTCGTATAGCGTACCAGATTGCCACCTGTGAGTACTCCAGATGGCACAGTCGAACCGGTCGTTGTCGTCGCCAAACGCATCATCACTGCGCGCGACAAAGAGGTGGCCCATTTCGCTCAGCTTTACCCCCTCCTTCTGGCGGAGGTCGAAGAGATACTCCGCGGTTGGGACAGGAGTGTGGAACAGCTGCCATGGACGCGACTGGCAGAGAGTGAGCGGCAAAATGACTTGGGTAGTGTAATTACCCGGGTAATTGATTGCGCGATGAGTTCCTCAGGACGAAATCAGCGCGTGACGGCGCTTGTAGACGCTGCGTGCAACCATGGTGAGTCCCGACAAAGGCAAGGCATTCTGGATGTTGATTCCATTTTCAGTGAGTACGAC
>JANLYJ010000152.1:0-7561 GCA_031365555.1 Gemmatimonadaceae bacterium
GGCGAAAGGCTGGTTGACTGCGAGAATTGTTTTCGCCGACGCTGGATTCGCGACGTCAGCATTCGCCGAAACAGTGTACCGCTCTATCCGGGTGTCGCCGCTCGTATTCGTGTAGTTCACATACAGGAATCCATTTGAGGCGTATGACGGATGGAATGCAACACTCAACAGTCCCTGTTCCGTGCCATTGCTCACCTTGGAGCTGATGTCCAGAAATGGAGCAGCGACCAGGCTGCCGTTCTTGACTATACGGATTCGCCCGGCCTTCTCGACAACGAACAGGCGTGAATCTCCGGTTGGCGCAGTCAGGTAAACGGGATTACTCAATCCACTGGCGATGTCCGAAAGCGAAAAAGTTCCGGGCGTCTTTGTTGTCCCGCCCGGAACTACTGCCGTTTTCGAACCCGTTGAGTCACCGCAGCCAATGATTGCTGCAGCCACAAGCATCGCGTGCCTGATCACCCCTTGATCGGTTTTCTTGGCGCTTTTCGCTGCTGTTTTGGATCGAGTGCGTCCCGCAGCGCATCACCAAGAAGATTGAAGCCAAGCACGGCCGCGCCAATGGCGATACCCGGGAAGAGTGACGTCCAGGGCGCATGGCGCAGCTGGTCGAGATCACGTCCTTCAGCAATCATCGACCCCCAGCTTGGCGCTGGTGGTGGAACACCGAGACCCAGAAATGAAAGCGCAGCTTCAGCCATGATCGCTCCTGCAACACCAAGCGTTGCTGCTATTACGACGGGTGCAATCACGTTTGGCAACACGTGCTGCAGCATGATTCGAATGTCACCCGCGCCAAGGGCTCGAATCGCCTGGACATACTCGAGCTGACGCACGACGAGAACCTGACCGCGAACGAGACGGGCCATTCCGGCCCATCCCACAATTCCGATCGTCGCGAACACAACACCCATCGAGGGCTGCAGCGCCGCCACCATAGCGATCAGGAGCAGCAGCGTGGGGAACGCGAGTGTCACGTCAGCCAGGCGCATGACTACTTCATCCACCCAGCCACCATAGTACCCGGCGAGAAGTCCGAGCGAGACACCAAGGAGAAGTGCGATTCCCTGGGAGATCAAACCAACTGTCAGCGATACTCGTGCGCCATAAACCAGTCTCGACCAGATGTCGCGTCCCTGAACATCGGTGCCGAGCAGATGACCGGCGCCCGGCCGCTGCAGCAGGTGATTGAGGTCGATGTCGATTGGGCTGTGCGATGCGATAAGCGGGGCAAAGATCGCAGCGAGCGACATGATGACGACGATCGAAATTCCGATCCTCGCCCGGTTGTCACCCAGCAGTCGCCTTCGCTGCACGCTATCGAGCAATCACTTCCCCTTTAGTCTGCGACAGGATCGCGCAATTCCGGTGGTGTATCGGGTGGCTGACGCCGCCACCTTCTATGATGCCAAAAATACTGCTCGGGATACCGCCTGACCCATGATTCCAGAATTCCGGTGTATTTCGCGACTATTAAGTCCACATCTGCGTCGCGGTCTCCGGTCGGTTCGATTTCGACCGGCTCAACTGATATGTGGTACAAACCGTTGGGTTTACGAACCGCGACAGCAAATACGACCGGAGCGTTGAATCGCAAGGCGAATACCGCCGCGCCGCGTGGTGTTTTTGCCGGCCTTCCAAAGAAGGGCACAAATGTGGAAGCAAGACCCAGAACTCCCTGATCAGCCACAAAGGCGACAACCCGGCCTTCCCTGAGTGAACGGGGCGTACGACGGACTGCGTCCCTGTCGTAAATCACGGTCATTCCAATTTCTTCACGGGTAGCATTCAGGTACTTGTCGAAATCAGGATTTGCCATCGAACGGACGATTGCATCGATCGCTACTCCGCGAGCTGCGAGATATGAACCGAGCAACTCCCAGTTTCCGAAGTGCCCTGCAGCGAGAACGACGCCCTTCCCCGCGGCAATACCAGCCTCCATGTGTTCCCACCCGCTGACTGACTCGACAAGGTCGAGCACGCCCTTCGCGCCTCGATAAGGCAGCAGTGCGGTTTCAATCGTGGACCGGCCCAGATGCCGGTAGCAGTCCAATGCAATCCGATCGACTTCAGACTTGGGCATTTCGGGAAACGCGCCACCGATCTGACGCTCCACAACCTTCTTTCTTATGCCAAGGGGGCGATATCCGAGCGCGCCGAGACTCGCACCGAACGAGGTAGCGACGCGCCACGGAAGTATTCGAAGAATCGCGACGACGCTCTTGAGTGCGACCATCTCGAGCTTGTTACTGACTTCGCGCTTCATCGCTGACCGCCTGCAACATCTGCAGTGAATTGACGGGTGTCGCGCGCAACGCGATCCCAGTTGAAGTGCGTCTCAACCGCATTCCGCCCGGCCGCACCCATTGCTTCCTGGAGTGCCGAGTCGATCAAAAGACTTCTGACCTTCGCCGCGGATGCGATGACGTCGAGCGGAGGAACGAGAAATCCGGTTTCATTGTCGCGTACTGCGGAGCTGACACCACCGGAGTCGCCAGCGACGGATGGCACGCCTGACGCAGCCGCCTCGACGAAAGAAATTCCAAATCCCTCAGCATTGATTTCGCGATCGATTCGCGAGAGTCCGAGATACACTGTAGACGTTGCGTAAGCTTCGGCGAGATCCTGGTCGCTCAGGCTGCCTGCGAAAATTACGCGCGATGCGACGCCAAGCTCGACGGCCAGTCGTCGCAGGTCTCCCTCGTAATGTCCGTCCCCAACCAGAACATATCGGAGATCGGGAAATTCCCGGGTCAGCTCGACGAGCACACGAACACCTGTGTCCTGACCCTTGTGCGGTACAAGGCGCGCAACCGTGAGCATCACAGGGGCGTCGCCGATCCCCCACGTGGCGCGCAGCGCGCCCGAATCCCTTGAAGGAGAAAACTGGTCAGGATCTGTTCCCAATCCTATTGCTGCAACAGGCGGCGCGTTCCGCACTCCGATTTCGCGCATTACGTCTGAGGAAAGGTCGGCGACCCATTTGGATGTTGCGACAACTCCGGCAGCATTCGAAAAAATATTTCTTGCCGCCATGCGCTTGATCAGGTTGGATGCTTTCGCACGCTCTCGCAAAAGATCGCCACCATTCACATACACAAGGTACGGCACCCCGAGTTTTCGGCGCGCCCACTGAACGGCATAACCGACCGGGCGGATGTTACCGCAATGAATGACGTCAACGCTCGCCTTGCCTTTGGCCGCGAGTGAGCGGCCCCACTGAATCTGATTGGCGAAACGGTTCGCCCGGTTGAACGGGAATGACTGCCTTTGAATTTCATACGCTTCCGCAGCGTCGAACTGCAAAGCGTCAGGATTCGCCACCGTGGATACTGACATCGTGTTGTTCGATTCACTGTAGCGGCGACACAGCTCGACAAGTCTGCGTGCCATCCCGCCGCGATCGGGACCGTAGTCCTGGGTAACGAAAAGATGATTCATCAATCGATCGGGTTCACAAATTCGCGATGCTCGAGCAGGTTGCCGATGCGTTGACCGTAGGTATGGAATCGGCGAGCAAACTTCTCGCCCTCTGTCCGAATCCGTTTTCGCTCTGCGTCATTCTCCAGATAATACCGGATCTGCGCGACGCACGAATTGACGTCATCGTACCAGGCGCAGTGCTCGCCCCCGGTGAGCATCCTTTTCATGCCGGGCGTTCCCGGAGCAAGCAGGAACGCACCAGCAAGCAGCACCATCCACGTGCGATCCGACGTATACGTCGAAGCACCTGCGGCACGCGCGGGGTTCACGCCAAGAGAGATCTTCGAGCTGGAGCAGACTTCCTCGAACTCGCTCCCCTCAACGGGGGCCCCACCCCAATTCAGCTCGCGAGCCCAGCGTTCCCAACCCAGGCCCCACACTCGAACAGAGTGATGCTTTGCAACTTCCAACAAGAACTTCGCCCGCTCCGGATCGTAGCCCGTTCCAATGAAGGTGACGTCAGCTGCGAAGCGCGGATTGAACGGTTTGGGTGTTATCGCGGAATCACCTGCCGCGGGAAGGAGCTTCGCGGGTAAGCCATGTGCTTTCCACTCATCGGCAAACCCGGTGATGAAAAATGTCTTTGCCATGCGGCCCACCGCCGCGATGTGTCCGATGTCCGGCCGCTCAAGGTCCCGATGCCACTGGGGGTCGTGATACCACATGGCATTGTCGCGACCCCGAATGATTCGCTCCACTGTTTCGAGGTTGAGCGCGAGACACTTGGAGAGAAAAACAAAGTCTGCGTTGAACCGCGCAGCACGCTTCTCTATCCACAATTGCGTCAGCGGCTTTCCGATGCGGCGCTTGAGCTTCCTGTCGTCCAGAAGCAGCGTCGTATGACCCGCACGGATGAGGGCACTCTCGACGGCGCGCTCCATTCGCCAGGGATGCGCGCTTCCTACGATTAGAATGCGCACTCTACTTTCGGCGCACGGACATCTCCCAGAGCCGCGCGTACTTTGCCATCACGCTCGCCGCCGAAAGACACGCGAGCAGAGCGCCGCGCGATCCGTCCATCCATCCACCGCGCAGCAGATAGGTAGATACAAAGCGCGCGGGCGGTCTCACGACAACATCCCACATTCTCACTCGTCTGCCGCGAGCATGGTTCTGCTCGGCCCATCCCCGACTGTAGCGATTGAACTTTTCGAAATATTCGTTGAGCGAAGGATAGGGCGTATGCTCGAGACGTCCATTAACCGCAGCAACCGGTCCGTCCACGACCACGTGCTCGTGAACCTTGCTGTCGTCGTATCGCATTGATTTGCGAAAGAGTCTCACCGGCCGATCGCGATCGCCGCTCCACCCACCATGTTTTATTTCCATTCCAAGGAAATAATTGCGACGCCCGATGCGATACGCTGACGCGCCGCTGTTGCGACTCACAATCGCGGAGATCTCGCGTGCCAGCTCCGGTGTGCATTTCTCGTCAGCGTCGAGAACGAGAACCCACTCGTTTCTCGCGCGCTCGATCGCAAAATTTCGCTGGCCTCCGATTGTCGTAAACGGAGTATGGTGGAGAATTGCACCGCCGCGTCTCGCAACTTCGGCAGTCTCGTCCGTCGAATCATTTTCGACGACGAGGACCTCCGATGTCCACTGGAGTGTTGCAATGCAGGCTTCGATGTTCGCGGCCTCGTTGCGTGCGGCAATAACCGCTGAGACCGGTGCCCGCTCCAGGTTACTCAATCGATTAGCGCTTTCCAGTAATGGCGCGCTCGAATCCGTCGATCAGCTCAGACTCCGGATAGTCGCGCTCTACTCGCGACTTTCCGGCCTGACCCATCGCCTGGAGCTGCTCCTCTCCACCAAGCAGGTTGACCACGCGGGCAGCAGTCATAGCCGGGTCGTCAGCAGGGAGAACGGCTCCATTGATTCCATCAGCGATATACCGGGCCGCGACGCCATTGGATTGTGCGAGCACGGGGACACCAAGGGCCATGAGATCGAGCGCTCCGAACGCGCCTGTATCGCCCTCTGCGACGACCCAGCCTAGATCGGCGTTCTGCATTAGTGACAGCGAGTCATCGCGATCACCCAGAAGACTTACGAGACCAAGAACATCCAGAGCCGCAGCCTGCATGCGTAAATCTTCGTCGTCATTGCCGGGACCCACAATCACCAATCTCAGATAGTCGTGACGCGGCGCGAGACGGGCGAGCGTGCGGATCGCCATCGCGGCCCTTCCACGGGAGTTCGGATCACGGATGCAGAGGATGTAGCGGAAGCTCTGGTCACCAGACTCTGCTTCTTCCTTCGTTTCTGGCTCGGCGGCAAGCTCACTCGGATCCATTCCGAGCTCGGCAACTTCGAACTGCGCTTTCTTGTTGCGCAGCGAGACAGTGCGCGCATCGGCTTCAGACGAGAAAAGCAGCTTTGTCTTCGCAAGCTTCACCGGCCAGTTGTCCCATCCGCCAAGTTCAACTGATTCACCCGGAGGCACGCGGCGCAGCACAGTTCCGCGCCGTCCGAGCCAGCAAGCCGCGGCGGCGCTGAAGTGCTCTTCAGGAGTGTGGGCAACCACAAAGTCGCTTTCCCATCTCCGGAAAAGCTTTCGAAGCCCCCGTCCACCGGCGAACCACGATCCGCGATTCTCATAGATCAGGATCTCGACCGACTCGGTGCCCTTTAGCGCCCGAGCAAACCCGGCTTCAGCGCTGCTGTCCGGCGGAGCCACGATACGAACCGTGTGTCCCTTTTTCGAAAGTCCCTTTGCGGCCGACGCGATGACCCGCGAAGTGCCTGTCCATTCCCGTCGGGAGTGATAGAAGAGAATCTTCATGCGAATTGCATCGAGTACAGGCGATGATAGGCACCCATGCGCTCGAGCAGCTCGGCGTGGGTACCACTTTCGATTATTTGACCGCGATCGAGCACGAGAATTTTATTGGCGTGGGCCACAGTGGATAGGCGATGAGCGATGACAAAAACGGTGCGACCCTTCAATAGACGATCAACGGCTTCCTGCACAAGACGCTCGGATTCAGTGTCGAGAGCTGACGTTGCCTCGTCGAGGATCAGAATGGGAGGATCATTGAGCAAGGCTCGTGCAATCGCGAGTCGCTGACGCTGACCCCCTGAAAGGCGGGTTCCGCGCTCGCCGAGGACCGTATCATAGCCTTCCGGGAGCTCCGAGATGAAACCGTGGGCATTTGCCGCCTTTGCCGCCGCCTCGACCTCATCCTGCGAAAATCGGTGGGCCGACCCATAGGCGACGTTGTTCCTCACCGTATCGTGGAAGAGAACTGTGTCCTGGCTGACAATGCCTGTGAGTGCCCTGAGCGACGGAAGCTTCAGGTCCCTGGTGTCGGTTCCGTCGAGAGTGATCCGCCCGCCCGTGGGCGTGTAAAACCGGGGAATCAGGTCAACAAGAGTGGTTTTTCCAGCGCCACTCGCGCCGACGAGCGCAGTGACGTCGCCCTTCTTTGCAGTGAAGCTTATGTCGTGCAGGACCGGCTCCCCATCGTACGCAAAACTGACATTGTCGAATACGATTTCCTGCTGAAACCCGGCTGTCTCCCGCGTTCCCTGATCAGTCTGCGACTCGGATGGAGAGTCGAGAATTTCGAAAAGTCGCTCTGCCGCGGCGAGGGATGACTGGGCCGTAGTCGGAGTCTGGGAAAGCTGCTTGAGCGGCTGAAGCAGTCTCAACACATACAATAGAAAGGTGATGAGGGCAGCTCCGGTCATCGATCCCTTGATGAGGACTTCCCGCGCCCCAAACCAGAGCAGGGCCACTGCGATGGTTGTCCCCACTACTTCCGTGACGGGAGGAGCGAGAAAGGTCAGGCGCGTGATCTTCACACTGCTTTGCGCGTATTTCCCGCTGGCTTCCTCAAACCGGGACTCTTCGTAACCCTCGGCGCCGAACGATTTAACGAGACGGATGCCGCTTATCGTTTCCTGAACTACGCTGGTCATGTCGCCATGCTGAAGACCGCGGCGGCGATTGCCCTTCCGAAGCTTCTTGAGAAGCGGCTGCAGCGCGGCGGCGAGAATCGGGACTACCAGCAGCGCAACGAGTGTCATCTGCCAGGAAATCCCGAACAAAAACGCGACGATGCTCAATACCAGC
>JANLYJ010000170.1:0-3972 GCA_031365555.1 Gemmatimonadaceae bacterium
TCCGACCGCGCAGGAACCACTTGAAGGAATCTCGGTTGAAGAGCCGACCATCTCTGTGGATTTCCTCGTCAACAATTCTCCATTCGCGGGTCGCGAAGGAAAATTCGTGACGTCGCGTCAGCTGCGTGAACGACTGTACAAGGAGCTGGAGCGGAACGTCGCGCTGCGGGTTGAAGACACCGAAGCGACAGATACGTGGACGGTACAGGGTCGGGGCGAGCTGCACCTGACAATCCTGATGGAAACGATCCGGCGCGAAGGATTCGAGTTCCAGGTTTCACGGCCGCGCGTCATTACACGCGAATCGTCCACCGGCGAGAGGCTGGAGCCGTACGAAGAGCTTTCGATCGACGTTCCTGAGGAATTTCTGGGTGCGGTAATCGAGAAACTTGGTCCCCGCCGGGCGGAAATGATCGAAATGAAGAACCCCGGGCAGGGAATGGTTCGACTCTTGTACAAGATTCCGGCGCGCGGACTTTTCGGTTACAGGTCCGAGTTCATGACCGATACCCGCGGCACTGGAATCATGCACCACAGGTTCCTCGAGTACGGTCCCTGGGCTGGACCGCTTGCGGGGCGGATGCGCGGCACCCTAGTTTCGATGGAAGCTGGTGTTATTGTTGCTTTTGCATTGGCCAATCTGGCGGAGCGCTCGACTTTGTTCGTCTCCCCCGGTGATAAGGTGTACGAAGGAATGCTGGTGGGTGAAAATTCCCGGTCGGGCGACATGGATGTAAATCCGACCAAGGAAAAGAAGCTTTCCAACATGCGGTCCAAGTCGACTGACGAAAACATTCAGCTTGAACCGCCGCGCGAAATGACTCTTGAAAGCGCGCTCGAGTACATCGAAGAAGACGAGCTCATTGAAATCACGCCTGAAGCGATAAGGCTGCGGAAGAGATTTCTCAGTGCAAATGATCGGAAGAAGCTGTCGCGAGAAGCAAAACGGGAGCGCGCCGCTCTCTAACAATCCGGGGGTAACAACGGTATGTGGTACACGTTCGAGTCGTTGGAAGCCGAAGAGCTGAACGGGATGTTTCCGTTGAGTGCGGCCACACCGACGAGCGGCGATGACGATCCCGAAGATGAGATCGTGGAAGATGATCTCGACGACGACCTCGAGGACGACGAGCTCGACCTCCTGGACGACGACGAAGAGGATGACGATGACCTGGATGACGACGATCTCGACGACGATGATGACGACGACTTCGACGATCTCGACGACGATCTCGTAGATCTCGACGACGAGTATGATATCGAGGATGAAGAGCGTCCCCGTCCGGGGCATCCGGGCAAGTACGACGATTGACCGAGGTTCAAGCCCCGGGTAAATTTCGGGGTTCTTGGCGGTACGCGAATGCGGCCCCTAGGGGCCATTAGCTCAGGTGGTTAGAGCGCACGCCTGATAAGCGTGAGGTCCGAGGTTCAACTCCTCGATGGCCCACTGATTCAACTTCAAATCCCGTTTACACTTACGTGTGAGCGGGATTTTTGCGTCCTGCGTAAGTTCCCGCATGCTCGGACTAACCCTGGCGTCAAGGCAGCCTTGAACGCAATCACGCTTTCCAATTACTTCGGCCTCGCCGCGATTTCGCTGCTGACGCTGAACATCCTCATCGGGCTTCTTTTGTCGACCAAATACAACCCGGTAAGGAAGTGGCCACATCGGCGGGTGAATACACTCCAGCTCCACAACTGGACCGGCTATACAGCACTCGCCGTCAGTCTTGTCCATCCCGTGTTGATACTCTTCTCCTCCACCGCCCATTTTCGTTTCATTGATATCGTTTACCCGATAAATGCACCTAAGCAGCCTTATGTGAACACGATTGGGTCGCTAGCTCTTTATCTACTTTTAATAACGGTCGTGACCTCATACTTCCGGCTCGAAATCGGTCGAAAGATCTGGAAGCCGCTGCATTTCGCCACGTACGCGCTGTTCGCGCTGTACGCTGTGCATGCGCTGCTCACCGATCCCAACCTGAAGAACGCTCCTTTCGACCCGTTCGACGCTGAGAAGGTCTATGTGGAATTCTGCATACTGCTCGTACTGATTGGCATCGTCCTCAGAATCCGCTGGCAGCTCCGTCAGCCAGCACCAAGGGTTCACCGCCCGAAGGCCCCTCGCTCCGGAGTTTGGATTATCGTCGTTGGCGCCTCTCTCGGCGCTTCGAAGCTCGCGCCCGCGCAGGCAACGATTCAACAATCGTCGGTGCCGACGGACCGTGCCGCGACAACTGATTCGCTGCACTCAGGAGAACGAACATGGGGCTACGATCCGGATGCGGGCCCGGTCTTTCGGAAGGGAGATTTCAAGTGGACGCTGTGGGGCTTCGCGGAACGGTACTGGGGGCCGCAAAGCGCAGTGGTCAGCGCCGACGCCTGGCGACGAGTGCGTCAAGGAATGGAATTCGACCTGCCGCGTTTTAATGCGTCGTTTCGCCCTGTGGCCGTTTATGAAGTTGACCTTACCAACAACAACTTTTTCAGAAGTGGGCGTGCTTCACAGATATTCGAGAATTTCTATCTCGCAATTCAGAATCCCGAAGATGCCAGCCGGTTCCGCGTTCTCTTCGGCGAGAACACTCACATTCTCTCACGCGAGGACAATCTTTCCTCAGGGAACCTTCCAACGATCAATCGCTCTCTGATTTTGGAGGAGCACGGTAGCGTGAACAGCTTCGGCACCCAGTGGGGCGTCGAATTTTTTAAAGCCGTCTCATCCCGAACGGGGCTCGCACTTTCAGCGCAGGACAATCGGGGCTCCCTCAACACCGCGCACCCGAGCTATAGAGTTGGCAACTCCATCGCGGCAAAGCTCACATCGGTTGTCGTACGAAACCCGCGTCGTGGCCGCACTCTAATACTTGGAACCGGAATAGACTACACACGTTCGATATACAATCGCTCTTTCGCTCTGAGTTCGGCTATCGGCGGCGAGCCGCTTGGGGGTTCCACTGCGACCGGGAATAAGTTCTCGCTCGAAGGTGACGCCAGTTACGGCTGGTCAGTCGGATCGCATCCATTGCTGGCAGAAGGGGAGTTCATTTTTTCAGATTTCGCTCAAAGCCTCACCGATGTGAGCGGTGGATACGCGATGCTGCAAGGTTCGATCTTTGAAGATCCGAAATGGGGCGACGTCTACCCTTTCGCCCGGTACGATGTCGTGAGGCTTGGGCGCGAGGTAGCGCCCGGGCGCGCAAAACAGGAAGCCATGCGCGTTGGAGCCAACTACAATCTTCCTCGAGTTGACAAGCACATAAGCCTGCATCTTGAATACGCACTGAATCACGTAGCGGGGCCGTTGGCCATAGTTCCAAGAGATCGACAGTTCAGCGAGCTACGCCTGGAGTTACGGCTAAATTCCGCGAGGTATATTCGGCATTAGATCAAGTGAATGCCGAGAGAGAAAGCGAAAGGCAGACAAGGTGAAGTGTACGTTCAATCTCATTCTGGTCTCCGTTTGGACGCGCAAAAGGGTCTCACAACGTGCAAACGTTTTCAGATGCGCATGCTGAGCAGGATGTTGGTGGAAGGCGGGCGGGTTAGAACTTCTGAGCTTGATATATGTTCGCATAAAGCTGCCTGTAAGCGTGAGAGCCGAGGTTCACCTCCTCGATGGCCCACTGACGTAAATACGAACCCCGCAACGGCTCAGGCTATTGCGGGGTTTTTGTTTTAAGTCCAGCGGTCGCATTACGAGTAAGCCAAACGATTTTTGTCGTGTGGTTTTTCTGCTCAGCTGGGTTGCGCTCCATCTGCGGTGAACCTAGCCAATCAGGACAATGCGCTCGGTAAGGTGAGGGAGAATGTACTTCCCACATCGGGTATACTGTGAACCGTCAGGTCTCCTCCCATCGCACGTGCCAGCTCGCGGCTGATGGCCAGGCCGAGGCCAGTCCCACCATGTCGGCGCGTCAGGTCTGCCCGCACCTGGACGAACGGATCGAAGATCATGTTGAGCCTGTC
>JANLYJ010000171.1:0-2271 GCA_031365555.1 Gemmatimonadaceae bacterium
GTCGCGTTCGGAAGAAAAGCGTAGTAGTGCAACGACTCGACCACCAAGAGAAGTGCGAGCAAGTGTTCGAGTACAAGACACTGATCCAGCCTTAGACAGTCGACGACGACAAATACTGCGGCGCGATCTTTCTCTAGAATCGGCAGGAGGAATTCGCTGACAATATCGATGGAAAGCGGCGGCCGGTTCCCTTCCAGATTGGCGAGCCAGGCCGGGTATGCAGTCCGCATGAAGTTCGCGAATTCGCGATGCATGGCCGGGTAAAGACCGCGCAACGATTCGTACAGTCCCATTTCACCGGCCGCAGCCAGATCCACATCCCACCGCATCAGCTCGTCAAAGCGATCTATCCATCCGCGCCAATCCAAATCCCTGTCGCGTTCCAGCTCGATAGCCCTGAAACGCTCGACGAACTTCCGCGCAATGGCCTGCTGCCTGATCTTGGGACCTTCGAGAATCTTGGTGACGACACTCAGCACCTGTCGCGGGCTGATGGGCTTTACCATGTAGTCGCGGATGTTGGCGCCGAGCGCTTCGTTCAGCGTCGCGTCCTCTTCGCTCTTGGTGACCATCACGACGGGAAGGTTGGGCGCCATCTCCCGCACGTCCCTGTACACCTCGAGACCGCGCTTGCCGGGCATCTGCTCGTCGAGAAGCAGCAGATCGTACGGGTGGCGCCGCAGCATCTCGACGGCATCATCGGCATTGCTGGCCCACTCCACCTCGTATCCCTTGCTGCGCAGGAAAATACGATGCGGCTCTAGTAGATCGCCTTCATCATCTACCCAAAGAATTGATTTCGGTACCTGTGCCATACTATGGCGGGAATGTAGCCGGGTGTCTATTCAATGCCTAGATTCGTGCCTGTGATAGGACAGATGCCGCCGTACGCTCTCGAGCGCTTGAACTTTCCCTTTCCGGCTCTCGCGGCCCAGGTAGGGCGCGCAGGACTCGGCGGACCGAGAGAGGCTATTCTGGCGTCGCTCATTGTTGCCCGACTGTGTATTTCGCTCCTCCCGCCCTACGACATCTCGTTCGAGGACGCCGCGGCGCGAAGCGTTCAGGCGAAGAACTGGCTGAGTGGTCTCACACTCGGCGTCGGATTGAAAAATATTTTGACGCTCGCCATCGAAGCTGCAGGCAGGATCGATCATCCAGCGGTAGCTGATGAACTCGAGAAGCTGGCCGGTAACGCATCTGCAGCTTTTGACGGGGCAGCGCGCGAAGAGATTGAAAAACTTGCCGCCCGTATGCGAGCAGCACGCTGAACCGGGCGATTATACTTAGGAGTTCCCCACGAGTGAGATATGGCCGGACATAGTAAGTGGAAGACGATCAAACGCGCCAAAGCTGCGACGGATGCAAAGCGTGGCGCTCAGTTCACAAAGCTGATTCGTGAAATCACGATGGCGGCCAAACTGGGCGGCGGCGATCCGGCGGGAAACCCGCGTCTGCGAACGGCCATTGACAACGCGCGCGCTGAATCGATGCCCAAGGACAACATCGAACGTGCGGTCAAGAAAGGCACGGGCGAGCTCGAAGGTGTCGAGTACTCTGAAGTCACTTACGAGGGATACGGCCCTGGCGGCGTTGCTCTGATGATTTTTACCGTGACCGACAATCCGACGCGCACTGTCGCTGAAGTAAGGCACAAGCTGTCGCGCGCAGGCGGAAACCTCGGCGCCGCCAACTCTGTTGCCTGGATGTTCGACCGAAAAGGCCAGATCGTGTTTGACGCAACGCTTTACGACGAAGATGCCGCGCTCGAGGCAGCCCTCGACGCAGGCGCCGAAGATTTCAAGCGTGAGGAAGACCAGTATATAGTCACCACCGAGCCGAACTCCATACACGCCGTGATGAGTGCGCTGGCCGAAAAGAAATTCGCTGTCGTCGAATCCGAGATCGCATCGATTCCAAAGAACACGGTCCGCGTTGAAGGAAAAGAAGCTGAATCACTGGTGAAGCTCCTCGAAGAGCTTGAAGACCTGGATGATGTCCAGAAAGTTGCGGCCAACTTCGACATGGACATCGCTGAGATGTCAGGCACTTAGTGATAGTACTCGGCGTTGATCCGGGGACTGCGGTTACCGGTTACGGCGTCGTAAAGGGCGAAGGTAATGCACCTCCGGTACTTCTGGAGTGCGGAGTCATCCGGACAAAGCCGAAAGATTCACTCGCGAACCGGCTTCTCTCGATTCATGAAGGCATCAGCGACGTTCTTCAACGGCATTCCCCTGACTGCGTCAGTGTTGAAGACGTTTTCTATGCGCG
>JANLYJ010000022.1:0-8044 GCA_031365555.1 Gemmatimonadaceae bacterium
CGATTGCGGATGAGTGCTTTGCCTGGTTGGATGCGCCTGTGAAGCGCGTTGCTTCAACCGATACTTTCGTGGGCTACGCACCGCAGCTCGAAGACGCGATTCTTCCGCAGGTCGAGGACTTCAAGAGAGCATACCAGGAGATTGCGAAGTTCTAGAAGCTGGGCGTCGCTAAACTGCGACGCCTTTTTTACCGGCTTCGTCCGCGCCCACCTGACCGTTTTAGAGTCTTCGTCTTGGGCTGATCACGGCTATACGGAGAAGGGTTTCCTCTTCGCTGCGCCTTAGCAGCTGCACGTGCGCGATCCTCGCGCTTTTTTGCCTTGATCGCTTCGATTCTCTGACCGAGCGGAATCTCCAGCTTCTGCTCACTCTTCGCTTTGTAGTCGAACTCGGGAAGTGTGACGCGGGGCAAACGCTTCCCTACCATCTTCTCGATTCTGCGCAGATCGTCTTCTTCGTCAGGAGCGATGAATGTAAATGCATCGCCCGTGGCTTCGGCGCGGCCTGTACGTCCGACGCGGTGGATATAGTCTTCCGGTGCCGGCGGAACGTCGAAGTTCACTACGTGCCCGAGCTCCTCGACGTCGATGCCGCGCGCTGCAATGTCAGTCGCGACAAGCACGCGGAACTTTCCACTCTTGAATCCTTCGAGAGCCGCAACCCGCTGCTGCTGGGATCGGTTTCCATGAATCCGCTCTGCACTGATTCCGTTCTTCACCAGGAATTCGGCGAGTCGGTTGGCGCGGTGCTTGGTGCGCGTGAACACAAGCGTGTCCTTCATGTCGCCGCGCTTGAGCAGTGCCAGGAACAAGGCCGACTTCAATTCCTGCGGCACTGGATACACAGCCTGCGTGATGCCCACAGCCGGTGCTGACGAACGTTGAATGTTGATGCGCACCGGATTCTTGAGCATGTCCCCCGCGAGCTGCGCAATTGGCGCAGGTACTGTCGCACTGAAGAACAGTGTCTGACGCTTTGCGGGGATTATCCGGAGAATCTTCTTGATATCGGGAAGAAATCCCATGTCGAGCATGCGATCGGCTTCATCGAGAACCAGAAACTCCAGGCCGTCCAGCTTGGCGTAGGCAGCCTTCATGTGATCCAGCAGGCGACCGGGCGTTGCCACGATCACATCGGTTCCACTTCGCAGTGCGTGCTCCTGCGGGCCCATCCCTACTCCACCGATAATCGCCGCCGCAGTCACTGGAGTGTGCAGTCCAATGTCATTCATGTCCGCGACGATCTGCAGAGCGAGCTCGCGTGTAGGTGCGAGAACCAGCGCGCGCGTTTTGCCGCGCGGACGGGTGATGAGTGTGTTCAGGATCGGAAGCAAAAATGCGGCTGTCTTTCCGCTGCCCGTCGAAGCGCAGGCGAGAACGTCGCGACCCTCAAGCGCGGGTGGAATGGCGTCTGCCTGAATCGGAGTCGGCTTTACGAAGCCAAGCTCCTTGACGCCACGGAGAAGGTCCTTGTGCAGCTGCAGTGTAGAAAATGGCATTACGGTTTGGTTTTTAGTGACTCAACTCTCGAACTCGAGTCGGTTGTCATCGGGGGAGTGTCCACCGACTGAGGTCGAAGCAAGGATGCAAAAATCGATGAAACGAGGATTACGCCGACAACCCCAAGGGATGCGGAAATCGGCAGGTGGAACCAGTGCTCCAGCAGCATCTTCATGCCGATGAAGAGCAGCACGAGCGAAAGGCCCGTTTTCAGATAGCGGAACTTGTCGATGATGCCGGCAAGCAGGAAATAAAGCGCTCTCAGGCCAAGCACCGCGCAAATGTTGGACGTGTAAATGATGAAGGGATCGCGAGTCACCGCAAAAATGGCGGGAATCGAGTCGGTCGCGAACACTATGTCAGTCGTATTGAGAACGATGAGAACGACAAACAAAGGCGTCGCGTGCTTGCGAATTTTTCCTGATTTCACCTCAGGCTGCTCTACGAAGAAATTCTCTCCGTGATATTCCGAGGTCACCGGATACACTTTCCTGACAATGCGGAATACAGGGTCCTTTTCCGGATTGTATTCGGACTCTTCCTTCTGAAAGAGCATCTTGAGTCCCGTGAACACCAGGAATGCGCCGAAAACGTACAGTATCCATTCAAAGCGCTGAACGAGCGCGGCACCCATTCCGATCATCGCGCCGCGCAGCAGCAGTGCGCCAATGATTCCCCAGAAGAGAACCCGATGCTGATACTTCTCCGGAACCTTGAAGTACGAGAAGATCAGGACGAAGACAAAAATGTTGTCGACCGAGAGCGCGTACTCGATCAGGTAGCCTGTCAGGAACTCCAGTCCCGGCTGCTTTCCCATCGTCCTGTAGATTCCGAAGGCAAAGCAGAGCGACAGGGTCACCCACACAGCGCTCCATATCCCTGCTTCCTTTAGCCCAACGCGCTCGGATTTCTTGTGAAGAACGCCAAGGTCCAGGGCGAGAATCGCGAGTACTGCTGCGTTGAATCCAACCCAGCCCCAGAGAGAGTTCACTTAGCGCCGTTCGAGTGCGTCGCGGATATCGAGAAGAACCTCGAAATACAGCTGCTCGCGGCGGTATGCGAAATCCAGTGTGGCCTGCTGCGCCTGGTCTTCGGTGGTACGCGCGCGGTCGAATGCCTCGCGGTACATGGTTTCGAGGTTCGACAGTATGCTGCTGCGGGTGCGTGACATTCTTGTTCTCTCGATTGCCTTCGGTGTTAGACGCGGACCTTCATCCGGATTTCCCATGCCGGAAATGCGCTGCAGGGCATCTTCTGGGTCATTGCCGTCAAAGATGAGTCGTCTTGCAGCGTCGAGCGCAACGCGTCGTGGATTGAGTGGATTTGTCATGGCGCTTGTGCGAAAGATATCGGGTCGGCGTCGCTATGGTGACCACTGGCACCTTGGCGCGTCTTGAGGCGTGCAAACGATCTTCAGAACTACAGCGAATTTGACCCTTTCGATCGCACTGCTGGGGTGCGGATCGAAAGCCACTGGTCCTTCGACTTCTGACCCGGCTCCCAATAATCCGGCTGCCGGGTCTCTGTCTATTGTTGGCCGCAGGATGTTTCCTCCAGATAATGCCTGGAACACCGACGTATCGGCCGATCCGGCAGATCCCGCGTCGGCGACGCTCATCTCCTCATGCGGTTCAAGCGCAGCACTCCATCCTGACTTTGGTACAGTGTTCAACGGTGCTCCCAACGGAATTCCCTACCTGGTCGTTCGCGGCTCGCAGCCCAAATTATCAGTTCAGTTTCAATACTCGGCTGAAAGCGATCCCGGACCATATCCCGTTCCGCCAACTGCACCCATCGAAGGCGGACCCACCGGGACTGGCGACCGTCATGTTCTAGTGGTGGACGCCGACAACTGGAAACTCTATGAGCTGTTCGATGCGCATCCGGTAAACGGCGGTGCAAGCTGGACCGCCGGCTCCGGCGCCATTTTTGACCTGAACAGCAACGCGATGCGCCCCGCTGGCTGGACGTCGGCGGATGCCGCAGGACTGCCGATCTTGCCCGGCCTGGTTCGTTACGACGAAGTAGTCGAACAGCAGGAGATCCGACATGCGCTCCGATTCACCTGCCCCGTCACCCGCCGTGCATATCTCGCCCCTGCCAGACATTTCGCCAGCTCGCGCACCGACGCCACATTGCCGCCCATGGGCATGCGAGTTCGTCTGAAATCATCGGTCGACATTTCGAAGTTTTCGACGCGGAACCAGGTCATCCTTAGGGCTTTGAAGAAATACGGAATGCTGCTGGCTGACAACGGATCGGCATTCTTCATAAGTGGTGCACCGGACGCTAGATGGAACGACGACGAGCTGTCATCATTGAAGACCCTGCACGGCACTGACTTCGAGGTTATAAAAATGGGGACGCTAGTGACGCAGTAGCACTTGCGACGATTAGTACGGCAGAGTTGAATCATGCATGACTCGTAAATCCCGCATTTATTACTCGATTGCTGCCCTCTGGCTCTTAGCTGATATCCTCACCAAGCAGTGGGCGTTTACATACCTGACGGAGAATTTCGGATCGCAGCGCATCATTGGCGACTACCTGCGATTCACTCTCGCGCTGAATAAGGGAATGGCTTTCGGGCTTTCCTTTGGTGACTGGTCCCGCTGGATTCTGATCCTGTTCACGGTCATCACCCTCGGCTTGATCTTCCATCTTTTTCGTCAAACCCCGGAACGGCAGCGCGTCCAGACGGTTGCCCTGGCCCTGATCACCGGTGGAGCGCTGGGGAATCTTCTCGACAGACTGATGTCGGACCGGGGCGTGGTGGACTGGATCGATGTGGGAATTGGAACTCACCGATTCTGGTTGTTCAACGTTGCTGATGCGGGTGTGAGCATCGGCGGTGCCCTGCTCGTATTGACGCTATGGACAACTGCCGAACAGTCGAAGCAGGTCAGGCCGGAGGATGCCCCGCCAGTCTAGATGCGGTGGAAGACCGCATCTTCCACAATCTTTCCGTTTTTGAGATGTTCGACAACAATGCGTTCCAGTAGCTGAGGCGTTACGCCCGCGTACCAAACACCGTCGGGATAGACCACCACAACCGGGCCGCCGGCACAGACGCCGAGGCACGGTGTTTCGCCGCGCTTTACACGCTGCGGGCCGAACAGAAGTCCTTCACGGTGCAGCAAGTCAGCAAGCTGGGTGTACAACGACCGGCCGCGACGATCTGGCGAACAGAATCCGCCCGTGCACACGAAAACGTGCCTGGAATATTCTTCCATCCATGCTGTACCGACTGGCCCTCTGATTCCATCTCCGGGAACGGACATGCCCTATCTTATTGGTACATCAATTGGAAATGCAAATGACTGCACCAAAGCCAGTAGTAATGAATGCTGAATGGAAAGGCGAACATCGGTTCGACACTGCTCGCCCTGGCGGCCCCGTGGCCCGTTTCGATGGATCCGGAGCTACGGGTCAAAGTCCGGTCGATGCTCTTCTCAGCGCCGTCGCGACCTGTTCCGCGATTGACGTTGTCGACATTCTTGCGAAGCGCAAAACTCCGGTGGCATCGATGCACATCGAGACTGTGGGCGAACGGGTCGAGGAAATTCCGCGCCGCTACAAGCACATCACCTTCAAGTTCAGGATCACTGGAGCTGGCATCGATCGCGAAAATACGCTTCGCGCAATCGAGCTTGCGGTGACGAAGTACTGCTCCGTACGAAGCTCGATGCTCGCGGAGATCGTGTTCGACTGGGAGCTGGAGCTTTCCGAGAGCTAGTATTTCGCTGGGCGCTGCTTCGGCGATTTGACCTGATCGCGTCTGTTCAGATCTTCGAGCTCGTCACGCAGCAGGATGTAACTGTCATAACGCGCCCGGCTGACGCTCCCTGCTTCCACTGCACCCAGCACCGCACAGCCAGGCTCCCTGGAGTGGGTGCAGTCGGAAAATCGACATTCTGGCACGAGCGGGCGGAACTCAGGGAAGCACTCTGCGAGATTTCCTGAATCGATTCCCCACATTCCCACTTCGCGCAGACCTGGTGTGTCCACGACATAGCTGTCGTCGCTCAAGTGATGTGCGAGGGCGCCAACGGTTGTATGGCGGCCCTTGTTAACCGACTCACTGATTTCACCGACACGCAAGTTCAGGCCGGCGAACATCGCGTTGAGAAGCGACGACTTGCCGACACCGGAAGGCCCACTCAGCGCGGACGTTTTGTGAAGCAGCGCATCCTTGAGCGTCGCGAGACCAAGCTGCTGTTTCACTGAAGTGAAATGCAGTGAATATCCGGCTGCGATGTAGTCGGCAAACATTGCACGGGTGTCAGTCTCATCCACCAGCTCGATCTTGTTGATGACTATCAGCACGGCGAGCTCATTCGCTTCCGCGATCACGAGAAACCGATCCAGCATGCGAAGGTGCGGTTCCGGTTTGGCTGCTGCAAAGACCACAACCACCTGATCGAGGTTAGCTGCGACAACCCGCTCGCCTGGACCACCACCCGGAGAACGGCGCGCAAGCTGCGACTTCCGCGGCAGGATTTCAGAGATAGCCCAGTTGTCGTCTTTGGAATTCTGCTCGATGGAAACGCGGTCACCCACTGCAAGCTTGCCCGCTTCACCCCGCTCGTGCTTCACGCGGCCGCGGAGCGAGGCCTCGTGGATTTCACCGCTGCCTGTCCGTACATGCCAAATCCCACCAGTGCCGTGAAGCACCACACCCTGGTCGCGCCCGGCTTCCGTGTCAGTCACATCGGCCCCTCTTCATGCATCACTTCCCACCAGGGCTTGGAGCTTTGCGCCCGCGCACTGATTAGTCCATCCAGAAGTTTCTTCACTGAGCTGAGTGAGAGCTGAGCTACCATCTTCCGCGCCTCATCCTCTGTACGCGCGTAGAAGAGATAGGGAGTTTCAAGGTGACCCGATGCGAAGGGATCGCCCTGTCCCCAGCGGATGAAAAGAATGTACCCGCCAAATGGAGCAGATTCGTCCTGGGTTTTGTCTACGACCAGCTCCGTGGAATAGGAAGCTCCATCGGACCCTTCGAAAGCTGCGGGACGATCGTGTACCGCCATGTAACCGCCGATCGTATTCGGGTCACCGAGTGAGAAATCTGCCGGCTTAAACTGACCCATTTAGTGGCGGCGGCTTCCAATCATTTCGCGCACGACGTTCCCTGTGATGAACGCGATGTTCGCGGGACGCTCTGCAAGGCGGCGCATGAGATATGGGTACCACTGCGTGCCGAATGGAACGTATACACGAAGGCGGTACCCTTCACGGACAAGTTGCTCCTGCAGATCGCGTCTTACTCCGTAAAGCATCTGAAATTCGTACTTGTCCGGCGCAATGTGATTTTCACGCGCAAACTTCTTTGCCTCGGCGATGATGCTTTCATCGTGCGTCGCCAGGCCCGGATAGTTCCCCTCAGTCATGAGAACCTTCATGCACCGGACGTAGGAAGCATCCACATCCTTCTTGCTCGGGAACGCCACACTTTCGGGCTCCTTGTAGGCACCTTTACATAGTCTCACACGGGCGCGGATCTGATTTACATGCTCTACGTCTGCGGTAGTCCTGTACAGATAGCTCTGCAGAACGACGCCGACATTCTCCCTATGGGCTGGATAGAGGTTCCGTTCGAACAGGTCAAGAGTTTTTTGGGTGTAGTCGCTGCCTTCCATGTCGAGCCTGACGAAGTTTCGGTAATCGGACGCGCGCTGAAGAACTGTCTGCATCACGTCGATGCACAACTCTTCTGAGACATCGAGGCCCATGGCAGTCAGCTTCACCGAAACATTCGCGTCCAGCTTTTCCGAGTGAATGCGGTCGAGAATTGCGAGATACTCCTTGCCGGCCGCGCGAGCTTCGGCCTCGTTATGCACGCTTTCACCCAGGAGGTCGAGCGACACCGTCATGCCTGAAGCGTTCAGCTTTTTCACGGCAGCAACGGCTGTATCTAGTGTTTCGCCGGCGACAAAGCGATTCGCAAAACCGCGTGCCATGCGATTGTTGCGAACGAACTTGAAGATTCGGGGCTGATTTGACAGGAACAGCAGCGAGTTGCGAAGCATCTATTTTTGGATTCCAGTAACGCGGCGTATGGGAAATGATGCGCCGGGCTTTAGCAAAGAGTCAAAGTGGTTCCAGGTAGTGAAGCTGTCATCACTCTCTGGCTCAAGCAGGTATGCGGCCAGAAGTCCGCGCGATTGATCAGCAGCTACGTACAAATCGCCACGTCGAGCTGGAACTTGCTGCTCAGGCGACCAGCGTCCAACCAGGCGAATTTCGTTGTGCCCCTGAAATAGGCGAGCCGACCTTACAACGCTATCGATGACGAACGTCGATATAGTTTGCAGGCTGGCCGAATTCAGCGTGTCTACCCTGATTCCGTGCAATTTGAGTTTCGCGACAGTCAGCGTGTCGGCTGGATCGAGCAAATAGCCCTTCGGAACGCTTCGCACCAAGGTCGCAGTGAAGCGGTCATACACTGGCATGCTCACGGTCTTGAAGACACCGGTTCTGCGATATCCTCGACGAACTCCCGGAGCTGTGCGAAGCGTGTCGCCCGTTTTCGTGAGCACCTC
>JANLYJ010000209.1:0-1762 GCA_031365555.1 Gemmatimonadaceae bacterium
GGATCGCAAACTACACCGCCCTTGGCTCCACCAAAGGGAATGTTCACGACCGCGCATTTCCAGGTCATCCAGGCTGCGAGAGCTTTCACTTCTTCGAGCGTGACCTGCATGTCGAAGCGAATTCCGCCCTTTGCCGGCCCGCGCGACGTGTTGTAGAGGACGCGGTAGCCTGTGAAGACATCGACTTCGCCATTGTCCCGGGTTACAGGGAGGGAGACGATGATCTGTTTTTCAGGGTGCCGGAGGATCTTGTAAATGCCTGGCTCGAGATCGAGCAGCTCGGCGGCACGGTCGAAGCGCGACATCATCGCCTCGAATGGATTTTCTTCGTCTAGAAAAGTGTCCTTGTCAGGACGGACGATTTTATGTGTAGGGAGGCGATAAAGGTCGGTCACGTTTTTTTGGAATCCGGCGAAAAGGAGGCCGCCAGTTGAGGTTAGTTCCGTTTCGAGGCGGTAACTCTGGCAACAAGCTCATCCAGTGCGCCAGCCCCGCTTTCGAGCACCAAAGCCTGAGAAACATACCACAAAGGCTTGGCCGTGGCAGGCCATTTTGGCCACACTTTTACAGCGTCCTTCAGTGTGCAAACTGTGTACTGAACCGTGGCCGATTCTTCGGCCAGACGGGTGACTTCCCTCGGTGAAAACCGATGATGATCCCGGAAAGATTTGAAGAGGATTTTCGCGCCGAGTTCAAGCAGCTGACGGTGAAAGGCCCCATTGTCCCCTACAGCAGAAAATGCCAGAGTCGACTGCCCATCAAGCACTTGCAGGGGGATTTCATTTCCAGTCCGGTCTCTCAGGGCCGACGGAGCGAGAAGTGCGATTGCGATTGGCAGGTCGCGAAAGCGTTTGCGAATTGCATTTTCTATCGCGAGTGCCCTGTCGCGTGATGCAGACTTGCGCGTGACGATGACGAAGGACGCCCTGCCGAGTGCGCTGAGGGGCTCACGCAGATCACCGGACGGCAGCATCAGCATTGCCTCGTTCCACCGCTCTGCGCTGATGAGAACTATGTCCGCGTCACGCTGAATACTTCTGTGCTGAAACGCGTCGTCCAGAAGGGCTATGGTCGCACCGGCTGCCTTTGCTGTCGCAACTCCTCTAACCCGCACCGCGTCTACGATTACGGAGACGTCTGGATTCAGGTGTGCATGCACCAGCGGTTCGTCGTTTCCATATCCGCGCAGGACAATCGCCGGTCGCTCCCCCGCTGCCGCAAGTTTTTGCGCCAGCCATGCAGTGACTGGCGTCTTTCCGGTGCCACCGACCGAAATATTTCCGACGCTGATAACAGGAATTTCTGCGCGCTGACTTTCCAGTTGGCTGGAGTCGTAGAGTGAATTCCTGACGCCCACACAGAATCCGTAAACAAAAGAGAGTGGCCTCAGGACAGTTCGCACGACGCGAGGTCCTGTGCCGTCTCCATACAGCAAGTCGGTCGCTTTCATGGAGTTGCCGCCAACTCTGCAGCATCGATTCCGTGCTTCACATCATCCGCGCGCTGAAGGGCGCCCGCTGCGGTGTCATCCAGCACATAAATGGGAGCTGAATATCCAACTGTGACACGAGCGAAAGGCTTGGGGATCATGAAGGAATCCCAGCTTCTCATTCGCCATGCACGATTGGCATTGACCGCAATTGGAAGAATGGCGGCACCAGACCGCTGGGCGGCAACCAGCACTCCCTGCGCAACACAGTGTGCCGGCCCCCTCGGACCGTCTGGAGTTATTGCCGCTTCGCGACCCGACTGAAGAACACGG
>JANLYJ010000237.1:0-1540 GCA_031365555.1 Gemmatimonadaceae bacterium
CCGACCACTCCCGCGACGATTGCTTGAACATCGACGGGATCAACGAGAACCCCGAGTTCGCCCAAACCCAGGGCGTCAACAGAGCCATCGGCATTCCCCCCGAGCACCGGGGTACCGCAACCCATTGCCTCGAGGAACACAATTCCAAAGCCTTCGCCGGTGCTGGGCATCGCGAACACGTCGGCCAGCCGGTAATGGTCTGGCAGTTCCTCATCGGGAACGAATCCGGCAAAGAGTACGTGCTCGGACACTCCGTGCTCTCGCGCGAGTAGGACAGCTCGCTCCTTGTCACTGCCCTTCCCCACGATGATGAGCTTTACAGCTCCAGTCGCCGCACGGATTGCCGGTAATGCACGAATGAGCCGGTCGTAGCCTTTGTAGCCCTCCGAAGCGTCGAGGCGGCCCACAGTCAGGATTACGCGGTCGGTCGGTTGCAGGTGGTAACGGCTTCTAAGAGTTGTCGGACGCTGACCGACACTGAAGCGATCTTCATCAAATGTGTTGGGGAGGATCGAAACCCTTGACGGGTCGATGTGCCACAAATCGATGACCCGTTTTCGTGTCCACGAGCTGACGGCAAGGATTTTTTTTGCCGCCGCTATGCCAGCCAGACGGGAGTGCGAAAGGCCGGAAGTGACGTCGATTCCGTGAGCGACTACGAAATACGGAATTCCACCAGGCCGGGACGCGAACCGGGCGACATGAGCAAAATTTGGGTGTGTCGTAACGATCAGGTCCGGCCGATATCGAAGGGCCGCTGCGAAAACTCCAGCCGCAAAAGCTCCCGGCCGCACCGCTGCGGGATAAGCGCCAGAGCCCCAAAGCGGCAGATTGTTCCACGCGCCGGGTCGGTCGAGCTTTCCGTACAGCCTGAGGTCGTTGCCAAGAGAATGCACTGCACGCGCCAGCTCGCGTCCAAATACAGCAATACCGCCGCCGAATGCGTCAATACCCGGAGACCAGAGGTGGACCTTCAGGTGACGCGGCGCGGCAATACTCCTGCATTGTCGAAAGCAGGCGCCGACTCAAGCGACCGCTGCGGACGCTGAACTCCCGGGTATTTCCCCGCCCGGCGCACCGGCCCTCTTGGAGCAGGTACCAGAAAGTGCATCGCACGGCCAGCTTGAAAAAGGCCGAACATCAGCAGCGCGCTCCAGAAAATTGTGCCGAAAAAAAACTCGAAAGAGTTGCCACGCCAGAATATCTGAAAGAGGGCCGAGAATACGAGCCCGCTCCCCATCAGGTATCCGCCGAACCATCGCTCGGCCAGGCGCGACATGTATGTGGCGAGAATACCGAATACAATTCCTGCCACCACAATTCCAATCGCACCCGCAGTGAGATATGCATCAACGACATACTGGGGCTTGGCCGAAACTATTTGAGCCCGAGCGTAGATGAAATTCTCAAACACTCTGTCCATCACCATGTTTTCGGTATTGGGTTTTCCCGGCCAGGCAAACCGGGGTATCAGGTTCAAACCCGTTTGCACGATGATCGCGCCTCCGTAATAGGGGTGCTTCGACGGCACCTGCCTGAG
>JANLYJ010000241.1:0-5826 GCA_031365555.1 Gemmatimonadaceae bacterium
TGTCGCGGTTATTGTGTCCGGGTTCAGGCTGATCATGGAGCAGCGCGTGTCGCGCACTGTGATGCTCACCGTAGGGCCTGCCGCCTGATCGCCGAAGAAGAGCGTCTTCCCCAGCCACTTTTCTTCCTGAAAGGCGCCAGACCCATTGAGGTGCACAACAACGTTCGGGCGAAAGCGTCGTTCGTCCGGTTCCTGCCCTGACAGTCGTGCGATTTCGTCCACTGTATCGGATGCAATCACTGACATGAAGGCGTCGTCGAAGATTCCTTGCCTCAGCTGCATCATCTGAACTGGGCCGCCGTGCCTGCGCGCTACTTCAGCGGCCAGCTCCTCGCTGAAAACAGTTAGCTCTTTCCCTTCCGGTGTACGGACATGTGTGGGAATTTCCTCCGAGCTCTCGCCGTTTGGACGAACGGCTGAGAACAACAGCAGATCGGCGAGCTTGGTAGCGGTGAGCCACGGAAAGCCGCCATTGTTGTCCATCCGCCGAAACGCGAGGCGTCGATCTCCCTCGATTCCGTGCCACCCTAGCTGCGCGGAATCCACACGCTCGCCGCGCATTGACTTGATCGGATAGCGATAGATCGCAGCGACCTTCCCGATCTCCTCCACGCTACCTTCGCACAAGGCTGCGGGCAGCGGGAACCTTGAGCGCTATGCAGAGAGCCAGGTAGCTTGCGCCAAATACAGCGAGGACGACAATCGCACTCCACGCGCCCGGCGCTCCGTGCAGCAGATATTTCGCTCCCCATCCGAGCGCGGCCGACGCGATCGCTGCGGCCCAGAGCGAAAGAATTCGCACCCTCGGAATGCGAACAGAACCGATCCGCTTTTCCAGACGGTCACGAAGCAGAAAGAATTCAACCCACCCTGCGATGCCAGCCGACGCAGTGAGACCCATCACTCCCCACTTCTTGTCGATTCCCGTCCAGTACGGAATCCCCAGCGCGAAGAGGAATCCAAGTGAGATGGTGAGAAAGACTCTAATCAGCGCAAAGTTGCGCGGCGTGCGCGTGTCCCGCAGTGCGAAGAATGCCGAGGAGTACAAACGACCCCAGGTCGAAGCCAGGAGTCCGAGCGTCGCCCCGGCAAGCGCCTGCCACACCCAGATCGTCTCAGTGCGCGTGAACCTGCCCCACTGATACAGAGCAGCAGTCACCATGTCGCCGAGAATCAGAAATGCAATTGCCGATGGAATTACAAAGAACGCAATGCGCTCGAGGCCTGAAGACAGTCGGCCTCGCAGGTACGCTCCAACTTCTTCATCTGTGCCGACAGCACGCGACATCTCAGGCAGTTCAGCAGCGGACACCGCCATTCCAAAAAGGCTAACCGGCAGCGTATACAGGACCTGCGCATACGCGAGCGTCGCGACAGATCCCTGCGGCAGCCAGCTGGCGATGTATGCATCGATGAATGCACTTATCTGAACTACGCCCCGGCTGACGAAAGCGGGAACGAAGTTACGCGCGACCGTGCGTGCGCTTTCATCAGAAAACCCGGTGTTGAGCGGAAATCCGCGCAGCAGCGGAAGAACGAAGGGCAGCTGAATACCAAACTGCAGCGCACTCCCAATAACCGAGCTCCACGCGAATATTTCAGCCAGCCTGTGCTGGCCATTGTTGCGGCCGAAAAGAACCAGCGCGACCACCATCGCCGCGCTCCAGAGAACTGGAGCCGTGTAGGAAATGAAGAACTTGCGGTGACTGTTCAGGATTCCCAGGCACCATGCACTGAACACCAGTAGGCCGGCACCCGGGAAAAGAATCCGCGTCAGCTGCACAGTTAGGTCACGGCGCTCGCCGGTGAATCCTGGCGCGATCAGCGCGACGAGATATGGGGCCGCTAGCACACCAAGCAGAACGACGATCGAGGATACCAGCGCCAGGCCGGCCGCTACTGCCCCTGCCAGCCGGCGCGCTCGAGTTTCGTCTCCCTGCGCGAGGAGTCTGGAATATTCCGGGATGAACGAAGCCGACAATACGCCTTCGCCAAACAATGTCTGCAGCATGTTCGGAATACGGAAGGCGGCATTGAAAGCGTCAGCCGCGATCGAGGTTCCGAAATAGTAGGCAAAGAATTTCTGCCGGACGAGCCCGGCAATCCTGCTGAGAAAAATCCCGGCGCCAACAAGAAAGGACGCGCTTGCCCCTCGTTTCTGGCTCATGGGAGACCTGCGATATGAGTGCGCGCGGCAGCAAGCATCCGGGACTGCAGCTCACTCCCGTAGCGCGCAAGCAACGCGACGAAGCTCACTGCCCTCTCCTGCGCCTTCCCAAGCGGATACAGAGAGGCCCGCGCGGCCTGTATGTCGCGGAGCTCCTGAGTTCCCTGACGCTTCACAGCTGCAGCAACTCGTCGCTCCAACCGTTCCAGACGATGTGCAATATCCCGCTGCACGCCTGTAAGAACAGTCTCGGTCACAAGACCTCCGCTAGCGGCGGTCTCGTTCAACGCTCCCGTCGCATCTGAAATTTTCTTCATCAGAGTCTGGAGTCCGGCAGGAATGGAATCGCGCGCCTTCTGTCCTTCCAGCGCATGCGGATCCGCAAAATCCTTCGGCTCCAGTTTATACCTTTCCAAAATCCGATCGACCCTCGGCTCGATAACTGTGCCCGACCAGCGCGGAACGACATTCGGTTGTTTTGCCCCGAGTGCGTCAGCCACGGCGCTCACCTGCGCGAAATAGGCAATCTCGGCCGGACCTGCGACGTATGCGGCGGTCGGAAGAATCGCGCGCTCCATAATGGGCCGAAGCAATACTGTTGCACTCAGCTCGCCTGGTTGAATTTCATTCAGCTCTGATTCGGCACGAATACGCTCTTTGCCGGTGTCAGAGTAGCGAAACACCAGCGCCCTCCCCTTCACCTCTTTGACTTGCACCCTGAAGCCCGCCTGTTTGATGGCACTGTTCCGCGTGCTCAACGAGTCCGTCACGCTGTCTGACATGGCCAATGCGCTGAGAAGTAGTTCATGTCCTGCGATTCGGACAGACTGGTGCGCAGCATCGAGCACAGAAATTCCGAGAGGTTCCAGAATTCCTCTGAGCAGCGCAATGTAAGCACTGCCAACCGTTCCCTTACCAGCGTACGCACTTCGCACCAGATCGACTATCGCCGCATTCGAGCCGGATCCTACGCCCCTCAGGAATTCATCAAGGGCGTGATGCATATCGGGTAATGGTTCATTCGCAAGCGGACGCTGGACATCGTCCCTCTTTTCCACCCGCAGCTCCAGCGCACCATCGCTCGACGGAATGACAATGCTGCTCGACTCATTGTAATCTGCGTCATCGGTCGCTGCCCAAAAAACAGGTGCGACAGGCAGCCCAGTTCGCGCTTCGAGCTCGTCGGCCAGTGCAAGTGCGGTCAAAGCTTTGGAAAGCGTGTAAACTGGGCCGCCGAACAAACCGGGCTGCTGACCAGTCGTGACAACCACTCCGCTCCTGGACGCGCGCTCCAGGCGTTCGCGCGCCGGAGCCTGTGGGTCTAGCCCAAAAGCATCAGAAAGTCGGGCCAGCCATTTCGTTCCACCAAATTCAGCGGCGACTTCTCGGGCGTTATCAGCGAGGGATTTTCGGGGATACCACGCCTCCGGCGCCGTGTTGTCGAGGAACGCCTCTGTAAGTGCGGCTCCCCTGAGTGGATCACTGATTACGCGCATTCTATTCGCGTACTCCGAAAAGAATCGCGCGTGGGGAGTCGTCAGTGACAGGGCCGCCGATGTAGTCACCCTTCTTCGCGTAAACACTAAAGCCGCTCTCCTCCAGCATCATCTCGAGTTCGTCTACCGAAAACAGCCTGACACGCTCGATGAACTTCTTGTCGGATCCGGAAAGCGAAATGGTCTTCTGCACGTATCGTCCGCCATCGGTAATTGCGCGCTGCTGCTGAACCAGCTGGTCGCCAACTTTTCGCTCGTCACGTTCAACAAGGTTACGGCCGACAGACTTGCTGTTCAGAAAATCCAGCACGAATGTGCCGCCGATGTCTACAACCCGCGCGACCTCCGCCAGCACGCGCAAATGCTGCGCATCAGACTCAAAATATCCGAAACTGGTGAACAGGTTGACGCACAGGTCGAATGACCGGTCTGCGAACGGAAGCATGCGCATATCTCCACGCACATAGTTGCCGTCCGGCTCCGCGCCATGCGCCACTTTCAGCAGAACCGCGGACAGGTCCAGTCCCACAGTCCACCAGCGATCCGCAAGCGGGCGAGTATGCCGGCCCGCTCCGCATGCTAGGTCGAGGACATGGTCGATCTTCCTGCCCGCCACAGCGGCCGCAATCATTTCAACAGCGTGCTGCGCCTCGCTCTCGTCGCGATGCGGATACAGCGCCAGATACTCTTCGCCAAACCAGTCTTCAAACCAGTCTTTCATCACGCCTTATGATACGGTTCGTTGCGAACAATTGTGCCGGCCCGATACAGCTGCTCGGCGAGTATAAGCCGCGCCATTTCGTGAGGAACTGTCCATTGTCCCATCGAGAGTCGGCGTGCCGCGCCATCTTTCAATTCGGCCGAGATTCCGTGCGCGCCGCCAATCACGAAAGCAACGTCGCGCGCTGACTCGCGCGAGCTTTGCATCCATGCTGCGAACTTCTCCGACGTGAATGACTCGCCAATCGCATCACACACGATAACCGCTGCCCCCGACGGTACGACAGCCATCAGACGCTCTGTCTCGCGCTTGATCACCTCGGCGGCGGAGACTTTTCCGCGCTCTTCCTTTACCTCATGCACTTCGAGCGGCCAGTACCGCGCCGCCCGAGTTTCATAGTCGCTAATCGCTGCGGCAAGGGCCGAGTCGCGAGGCTTCCCGACCACGGCCACTATGAAGCGCATTTAAGCAAAGATGCCACGCAGGCGATGAACAGTCGCAACCCGGCTGATCGACAACATGTACGCTGCCGTGCGCATGTTCACGCGATGCTGCTTGGCAAGCTGGAGCACATCGGCGAAGCTCTTCGCCATGATGTCGCGCAGGCGATCATTGACGACGTCCTCCGTCCAGAAATATCCGCCGCGATCCTGTACCCACTCGAAATAGGAAACCGTCACACCACCGGCATTCGCCAGGATGTCCGGGATGACGAAAATCCCCTTCTCTTCAAGGATTGAATCAGCCGCTGCGGTTGTCGGTCCGTTGGCGCCTTCGCAAATGATCTTTGCGCGAATGTCGTGCGCATTCTTGGTCGTGATAACATTCTCGAGTGCTGCAGGGAGCAGAACGTCGACATCGAGAGTAAGAAGCTCGGCTGCGCCGATTGAGTCTCCGCCCTTGTACCCTTCCAGCGACTTGTTCTTCTGAACGTGGGCGATCGCTTCGTCGATGTTGATTCCGTTCGCATTGTAGATCGAGCTCGCACGATCACCAATCGCGACAATCTTGCATCCTTCGCGCTGCAGCAGCTGTGCTGCGACCGAGCCGACGTTGCCGAAGCCCTGAACTGCGACAGTCGTGCCTGCAAGCGGGAGACCGAGATGCTCCAGCGCAGCCCTGGTGACGAACATGCATCCCCGTCCGGTTGCCTCGCGGCGGCCGAGCGATCCACCCATTTCGACGGGCTTACCAGTCACGACTGCGGTTACAGTATGGCCTACGCGCATGGAGTAGGTGTCCATGATCCATGCCATCACACGTTCATTTGTGTTTACGTCCGGAGCCGGTACGTCGGAGTCGGGACCGAGCGTAGCCATGATGCCGGAGGTGTAACGGCGGGTGAGTCTCTCCAGTTCGCCGGCGCTCATCGTACTCGGATCGCAAACTACACCGCCCTTGGCTCCACCAAAGGGAATGTTCACGACCGCGCATTTCCAGGT
>JANLYJ010000034.1:0-5923 GCA_031365555.1 Gemmatimonadaceae bacterium
GCCGGTTTCTGGAACACTCCCGGATATACAGGTTCGAGAATGCAGGTTCACCCGAATATTTCATCGGGTCTTCCGACATGCGTCCGCGGAATCTCCGCCGCCGGGTGGAGCTGCTCGTTCCGGTTATCGACTCGGTATCTCGTCAAAAGCTGGACGAAATCCTTGAGCGGTATACCACTGATGAATGTGCTTGGGACCTTACAGCGACTGGGTCCTATGTACAGCAGACCCCGGGCAGCTCGCGCGCACAGGACATGTTCGCAATTTCAAGGTAGACAAACGGCAGTCGGAGTGAAGGATCTGTTCGGAATTCGCGTCAGTCTATCGGCTCGAGGTTCGCAACAATCGCTTCGCGATCGGGTTCGAGAAATGGTGGAAGAGCAACTCGATCTCCCAAAGTCTTCGGATCTTCATCCACAGCGAAACCCGGCCCGTCAGTAGCGATCTCGAAAAGGATTCCGTTCGGCTCGCGAAAATACAGACTCTGGAAATAGTACCTGTCGATCTCCCCACTGTTTGGAATACCGAGTGTGTTCAGGCGGTCGAACCAGCCATGGTATTCTTCAGCGCTTGGAGTGCGAAACGCGACATGATGCACTCCGCCGGCACCCAGCCGGGCAGATGGAAGGTCAGGCTGTTCCGCCACATGCAACTCGGCGTGCGGTCCACCCTTGCCCATCTCATAGACGTGAACCAGGTGTGCGCGATTCTCGGGATGAGGGTATTCGCGAACAGGGCGCATATTCATTGCGCGTGTGTAGATCGGCTCGCTTCGGCTGAGCTTTGTCACACTAAGCATTATCGGACCAAGCCCGCGAATCTGAAATTCCGCGGGAACGGGACTTTCATCCCACGCAATTGGGGTATCGCCCGCGCCGTCGTCGTCGATGAGTGCGAGCCGCTGACCTTCCGGGTCCTCGAAATCGAGCGTGAGCCTTCCGTCGCGGTCCTCGATATTCCCGGCATTCACGCCAAGCTCTGCGAATCGCAGCTTCCACCATTCGAGCGAAGCGGAACCAGTCACCCGCAGGTAGGTGCGACACACACTGTGAGAGCCGCGCTGATCGCGTGGCATCTTCCAGTCGAAGAATGTGAGATCGGTTCCGGGCGAGCCAACCGCGTCAGCATAGAACAGGTGGTAGGCTCGAACGTCGTCCTGATTTACGCTCCGTTTGACCAGCCGCATGCCAAGCACGCGAGTGTAAAAACGGTAGTTGCCCTTGATGTCCGCGGAGACTGCTGTGAGGTGATGGATTCCAGTCAGGTCCATAAATAATCATAACAACCCCTGGGGTTGGTGGGAGACCAGTTGGGACATTACGGATTCACCCCCAGAATGCGAGATTTCTCCTATGGTGCATAAGCTCGATCTCGCTACGTGGAAACGACGCCCCCACTTTGAACTGTATAAGGAAATGGCGCACCCTTTCTTCAGCGTTTGCGCCGAACTCGATGTGACAAAAGTGTGGGAAGAGTGCCGCCGTGACCGGCGGACCTCATTCACACTGGCTTCGCTTTATCTGGGGTCAAAGGCCGCCAACGCCACGCCCGCACTGAGAATGCGCATCCGCGGCACCGAAGTCTGGGAGCACGACCTGGTTCATTTCAGCACCACGGTACTGAGGCCTGACAATACTTTCGCATTTGCGCGGACCGAGCATCGGAACACCTTCCGTGAATTCGACGAGGAGGGCCGCCAGGTGATCGAGCGTGCGCGAACATCCACAGGACTGGAAATCCCCGAGAAGGACGATGACGCGATATATCATTCGATTCTTCCCTGGATTCGCTTCACGGCATTCGCAAATCCGATCAATGGAAATGATGACTGCTTTCCGCGGATAGTTTACGGGAAGGTTGGAGCAACAGGCGACCGCTGGATGATGCCTGTGGGTGTCGAAGTGCATCACGCACTAGTGGACGGGTACGATGTTGGAAAATTCTTTGAGCAATTTCAGCGGGAGCTTTCTGCCGGAATCACCGACTGACAACCAGGAGTTATTGTGGCACACGATAGCCGTCGCCGTTCCTTCGTCGCATCGCTCGGATCAATGGCTGCCCTCGCGGTCTTCAGTCAGGCGCGTGTGCCCAGCGCCGACGCAAAGGGCACCGCGCCCCAACAAAAGGACGGAAAATGGGATCTTTCCTGGATCGAGGGACTTAAGGGCAAGCACCGCCAGGTTTTCGACTTCGGCTCGCGTGACCTGGGCGTAGGCGGGAATCCCTTGAGAGTGCCGCGCAACTATATGAATGCGCACAATACGGTGTCGGGCCTGCCAGATAACGAGCTCAATACGATCGTCGCAATTGCGGGTGCAGCGTTTGCCATGAATGCCTCTGACCGGCTATGGAAGGAGTACGCGCTAGGTGAATACTTCCAGATCAAGGACACTTTCACCGGAAAGTGGTCGGAGCGAAACATTTTCGTCGACGCACCGGCCCCGGCAAATGCCAGCATCAAGGCGCTGCTGGCGCGCGGAACAATTTTCTGGCAGTGCAACAATGCGCTCAACGGCACAGCTGACGAGGTCGCCGGTAAAATGAACAGGGCTTCCGCCGACGTTCGTGCCGATTTCGTCGCTGGCCTGAATCCGTGGGTAAAGCTTGTACCTGCTCACACGATGCTGCTCGGACTCGTGCAGGAGCACGGGTTCACCTACGAAAAACTCTAGACCTAAACAACACACAGCAAAGGACTCTGCATGCGCATTTCAACTTTCTTTCGTCTCTCCGCCCTCACCATAGTCGTCTCTGCATGTGCCACTGTTTCGCAGCAGAGTACCGCTGGAAGCCCGGGGATGCAGGCGAACCTGGCCAAATACCATACTGTCAGACTCGAGGCGGACACTACCTCGTTGACTGCCAACGAGCGGAAAATGCTTCCGCTCCTGAAGGATGCAGCGCGTGCCATGAATGACGCCTTCTGGCAGGAGTCATACGGCGACAAGAAGTCTCTGCTCGCAGGCATTTCCGATCCCGCGATGAAAGAGTTCGTCGAGCTGAACTACGGACCGTGGGACAGACTCGATGACAACGCTCCTTTTGTCCCTGGCGTTGGCCCGAAGCCGGCGTCTGCCAACTACTATCCGCACGACATGACCAAGGCCGAGTTCGAAGCGGCCGTCGCCGGTGGCGGAGCGCGCGCTGACTCGCTCAAGAGCCTCTACACAGTCGTTCGTCGTGACGCTGCGGGAAGACTGTACGCAGTTCCCTTCCATGTCGCTTTTGCTCCGGCACACCAGCTTGCAGCATCAAAGCTCCGCGCCGCTGCTGCTTTTGCTGACGATCCCGGCCTGCGCCGCTACCTCGAGCTGAGAGCGGATGCACTGCTGACTGATAACTACCAGCCGAGCGACCTGGCGTGGATGGACATGAAAAACAACACGCTCGACATAGTTGTAGGACCAATCGAGACGTATGAAGATGCGCTGTTCGGGTACAAGGCAACCCACGAAGGACTTGTTCTGGTAAAGGACAAGCAGTGGAGCGCCCGGCTCGCAAAGTACGCGGGAATGCTGCCGGCGCTGCAGCGCGGAATACCCGTCGCCGAGGAATACAAGCGCGAGAGCCCGGCCGGGGGATCTGACCTGAACGCGTATGACATTGTTTTCGCAGGCGGAGATGCAAATTCCGGTGGAAAGTCGATCGCAATCAATCTTCCGAACGACGAAGAAGTGCAGCTCAAGAAAGGCACTCGCCGTCTGCAGCTCAAGAATGGGATGCGCGCAAAATTCGACGCGATCCTGATGCCCATCTCACGCGAGCTGATCGCCTCCGACCAGCTCTCCGGAGTGACATTCGATGCGTTTTTCGAGAATGTCATGTTCCACGAAGTCGCTCACGGACTCGGCATCAAGAACACGATCAATGGCAGGGGCATGGTTCGCACGGCGCTGAAGGAGCGCTACTCTGCACTCGAAGAAGGCAAGGCAGACATTCTCGGCCTCTACATGATTCGCCAGCTGAACGCTGCAGGCGAGCTGGGACAGGAAAATCTCGACAACAATTACATCACATTTGTCGCGAGTCTCTTTCGCTCAGTGCGATTCGGTGCTGCAGATGCGCACGGACGCGCCAACGTCGTCGCCTTCAACTTCCTCGAGAAGATGGGCGCATGGACGCGGGGAGCGGACGGCAGGTACCGGATCAATCCCGCGAAAGTCCGTGAGGGGGCCGACGCACTTTCCCAGCGCATCCTGTTGATACAGGGAAATGGCGACTATGAGGCCGCTGCAGCTCTGTCTGCAGAGTTCGGAAGAATCAGTCCAGTGCTGCAGTCTGATCTCGACAGGCTCAAGTCAAAGGCAATTCCAGTGGACATCATTTACGACCAGAGATAGAACCCACTCTCGCACCGGAATCACATGAAAAGACACTTTGTAAGCGCGACTCTGGCATGCCTTGCGATTTGTGTGATTCCGGGACGTGGTGCGACGCAGGCGCGGACGACTAACGGATCTCTTTCCGGTGTGGTTGCAACAGAGTCGGGAGTTCCAGTCGCTGGTGCCAGCGTGCGGCTTGCCTCAACCACCGGCGGCGCTGCGCACGAGGATACCACCGACACGCGCGGGGTATTCCGTTTTACTTCCCTTCCGCAAGGCATCTACAGACTGACAGCTCGGAAGATTGGGTTTCGAGAAGCCACACTTTATTCGCTCCGCCTTGTCACCGCACAGAACGTCGACGTGCGAGTCGCCCTCACCGCTTCAGCTACTCAGCTTTCTACAGTGACGGTTCGCACTTCGTCGGTTACAATCGACGCCACCACTGCAGAGCTGTCCCAGAAAATCTCGATCGAGGAAGTCAAACAGGTTCCGATGGGACGCGACGCTGCGTCACTTGTGGAGCTCGTTCCTGGCGCACACCGCGGATTCGTGTGGGGTGGAGCCGGCGACGCTGCGAACAATTATCTGCTCGACGGGATTCCCGTTAACCATCCGGGCGTTGGCGGTGACCTCCTCACTCCAGGAATAGACTGGGTAGAGTCACTCGAAGTAAAGGGGCTCGGTGCAGGTGCAGAATATGGAAGCTTTCAGGGCGGGATCATCAGCGCGGTTACAAAGACCGGTGGCAATAAGCGACTGGGCGCGCTGCATGTGAACTACATCTCCCCGATGCTCACCTCATCGAACATTCAACCGCAGGAAGAAGGCGCCGAGCAGACAACGAGGACCGAAGTAAGCGGCGAGGCGAGGGGACCCATCGCAAGAGACCGGCTCTTTTACTTCGTTACCGGACAGCTTATCAGGCACGACCTTCATGTCCCGCGCATCCGGGGCGCGAGCGAAATCATTTTTCGCGAAGACAAGCAGGATTTTTCCGATTTGCGCGGTTTGGCGAAGCTGACTTTTCTTCCCGGCCTTGGCAGTCGCGTGGATTTGCTGGTAGGCAGTGCACGGAATGATGTAGAGCGCGCGGATCTCAACGGAATCGATGCGACGCAAGCATCGAGGCAGGTGCATGAGCGCACGACGTTCTACTCACTCGGTTGGGCCGGAGAGAAACCAGGGTCGAAACTCGAAGCGCGGGTCGGTGGGTTCAACTCCACTGAAAGCAAGCTTGGATACGGCGGAGACAACGTTCCTGGCATCCAGATTTTCTCGGTAGGGCGCCAGCCCGCGTTTCAGAATTCGGCATTCAATGAGCGGCTCGCGCCAAAGAGCATCAGCGGCAATGTGAAATGGGAGAAGCAGCATCATTTTGCAGGCGGCGAGAATCGCTTTCTGATCGGCGGAGATATCACGCGCGGCTCGTGGACAAACGAGAAAACGAGAAATGGCGGACTGACCTGGCGTCCTTATCCAAACCCAACAACCGGCGCATTCGATCCGGCGGATGCGAAGAGCTGGGTGGAGGTTGCCAGTGAGTGGGGCGGCGAGATTCACCTTAAATCCCGGATCCAGGAACAGTCGGGCTTTGTGCA
>JANLYJ010000290.1:0-1515 GCA_031365555.1 Gemmatimonadaceae bacterium
CGGCGTCGGTCGCAGCGTAATGCACGAAGGCGGGACCGGGCCCGTCAGGCAGTGAGCCGAGTCGCGCGAATGCCGCGTCAGCGTCCTGCGCTGCACGGAGCTGATTCTTCCCCGAGGATACCGTGGCCGAGTGCGGCGCGAATGACATCGTGGCGCTGTCGGCCAGGGCCGGCACTCGGCCGGGGCTGTCGTTTCGCTGATGTCCGACAATGTGCCATTTGCGGTCGCCGCCAAGCCGCCAGCACGTGATGTATATGCCTTTCCTTTCAGCATGACTCGTGTCTGCCGCGTTCTTGAAACGAGAGAATCCCGTGGTGCAGCCTAATCTCCCGTCGGTGCTCACAACGGCGTGAATCGGTCGCCACGAAAACGACGACGGAGCGCCGTACCGAGCGAGGAACGGCTTCGCTGCAGCCCTCGCCCCAAGGATTGGCTGACCTGGAAAGAGCACAGAGGCCGAATTGTCGAGCGCCGTTAGAAAAACTTTTGGGCCATCCTTCTGCACTCGATCGGAGAGATCCTGATCGGCAGCCATCAGCGTGGCCTTGGTCGCAACACTGTCCACCGGCGTGGCAGCACTAACAGCGTTCAACGACGACAAAAGGGCAAGGACGGAAATCAGCATGCCAGGCTCCGTGGAAATCACTAGGGGCGAAAAACTCGCGATGGCGCGAAGTGGTACGTGCACAAAAGATCAGCCTTGCCTTGCTTTCGTTCAATCGCGGCCAGATCAGAAAGCGGTAAGGTTTCAGTCAGCGGCGCTCGTCTGCGCTGTGACGCGAAATCGCTCGCTTTACGAAAATGACCCCAACTGGCATTTCGTGTGGCTGCGCCAAAGGCAAGCAGGGAGTCTTCATGGCAGGCAGCGCGATTTGGCGGACTCATCTGGTGGATTCGAGGCGGGGAGGATATGCTCGCGGAATACCCCACATTCCGGAGATGGTGATGCGAAGAATCCTGGTAGCGGTTTGCGTCGCGACCTTCGTTGGAGTCCCGGGCGGACCTGCTCACGCTCAGCGCAATTCAGCTCCGCAGACTGCCGTTGCGCGTGCCCTGTTCAAACTCGAGAATGACTGGACGGTTGGTCTGGTGAAGCGCGACACCGTTTTGTTCAAGCGCATTACCGATCCGCGCTTCATCTATACGGAAGACGCGGCGGTGATATCTCGCGAGGACCTGATCAAAGGCATTGTGACGAGTCCGGACAGAGTCGAGTCGTCCCACAACGAAGACATGACAGTTCACGAGTTCGGTCCTGCAGCAATCGTGACTGGAATCCTCGTTGTGAATTCACGAGGAAAAAAAGGTCCATACACAATCCGCTATCGTTTTACTGACAGCTGGCTCAATCAGAGCGGTACGTGGCGTTTGATCGGCGCGCAGGACTATGTGATTCCCGATAAAAAGAAGTAGCGATGCGAACGCGTACCAGCAGGTTCGTTATCGCCGCGTGCCTGTCACTCGCTTGCACCAATGGGGAGAAGACGCCAGTCACAGCGGGTCCGGCTGGGGATC
>JANLYJ010000441.1:0-1941 GCA_031365555.1 Gemmatimonadaceae bacterium
GCGATGTACATCAGCGGTCCCTGGCAAATTGGAGAATTCACCAAACGACTCCCAGCAAACATGCAGGACAAGTGGATGACCGCTCCGCTTCCCGGGAAGAACGGTCCCGGCGTCTCGCTGGCCGGAGGAGCAAGTCTTTCGCTTTTCCGGAGCAGTGCGCACAAGAACGAAGCCTGGATGTTGATGGAGTACCTCTCCCGTCCTGACGTACAGGTGCGCTTCAGCGAACTGACAGGTGATCTTCCTCCTCGGCGAGAAGCGTGGAACAACTCATTGCTATCTGGAAACAAATACGCAGCTGCGTTTCGTGACCAGCTCGAGCGCGCGGTAGCCACGCCCAAGGTTCCCGAGTGGGAACAGATTGCAACCAAGATTTTCGAGCATGGAGAGCGCGCAGTGCGCGGCCGGCAAACTCCGAAGCAGGCGATGACCGCGCTGGACCATGACGTTGACGCAATTCTTCAGAAGCGGCGCTGGTTAATGGACCAGCGAGCCGGGGGGAAACGCTGACATGAAACGACTGCGAATTCCCTCCGAAGCGAATGCAGCAGCCTGGTTTTTCCTGGCGCCGGCGCTGATTCTCATAAGCATATTCTTCTTTTTGCCCGTCACTGCGTCGCTGTTGCTCAGCGTCACGGATTTCGACTTGTACGGCATTGCAAATATTCAGAACACCCGCTTTGTGGGTTTCCAGAATTATTCGCGGCTGCTTGGAACGCCCGATTTCTGGGCAGCACTCAGAAACACCTTTTACTTCGCGTTCGTAGGCGGGCCGCTAACAATTGCAGTTTCACTCGGCGCGGCACTTCTCCTGAGTTCAAAGCTTGTGCGCTTCAAGGGACTGTTCCGCACGATTTATTTCACCCCCTTCGTCACGACGCTCGTGGCGGTGTCCATCGTGTGGAAGTATCTGTATCACACCCGTTACGGGTTGTTCAACTATGCGTTGGGTGCAATTGGAGTCTCGCCCATTGACTGGCTTGGGGATCCGCACTGGGCGATGCCCGCGATCATCCTCATGGCCGTCTGGAAAAGTTTCGGCTACAACATGCTGATCTTCATTGCAGGGTTGCAGGCGATTCCGGAAGAGCTCTACGATGCCGCCGAGCTGGATGGTGCTGGCGCTGTCCGGAAATTCTTCAGCATCACACTGCCGATGCTTGCTCCAACCCTGGTATACGTGGGTGTGATTACGATGATCGGCTACTTCCAGCTATTCGCGGAGCCGTATGTCATGACCTCCGGCGGACCGCTACGCAGCACGACTAGTGTTGTGCTCTTGATGTATGAAGAAGCGTTCCGGTGGTGGCGGATGGGATTCGCGGCGGCGATTGCATTTGTGCTCTTTATTGTCATCCTGATTGCGACACTGCTCCAGTTCCGGCTCCAGAAGGAGCGCGCATGAGCGAAATCCTGGACGACCCGCTTCCATCGCTTGTGATGCGGCGAAGGGCCCAGCGCGCGATGCTGTACACACTGCTCATTGTGGGAGCTGTACTGGCACTATTGCCAATGCTCTGGATGTTGTCGGCTTCACTCATGCCGTCGGGCGAAGCGAGCACATTTCCGCCGCACTTCCTTCCGTCGCGCATCACGCTCGCGCACTACCGGGATCTCTTCACGCGGCTCAGTCTTGGAAGGTATCTCTTCAACAGCGCGTTGATTGCGATTGTGGTGACGATAGTGTCGCTGGCAATTAATGCGATGGCGGGATACGCGTTTGCGAAGCTGCGGTTCAGGGGGAGAGACAGGCTTTTTCGCGCGCTGTCCATGGGGCTTGTACTGCCCGTGCAGGTTGCAATGCTGCCGCTCTTTCTGCTGCTCAAGAACATGGGGCTGATCAACACCTACTGGGGCGTGATCATTCCCGGCTTGGCCAGCATCTTCGGGATTTTTCTGGTGCGGCAGTACGCGCTCTCGATTCCCGACGAGATGCTGGAC
>JANLYJ010000501.1:0-2345 GCA_031365555.1 Gemmatimonadaceae bacterium
TTTGCCTTCCGCCCACACCCGTCCTCCGTGCCGATCGATAATGCGCTTTATCGTCGCGAGCCCAATCCCGGTGCCGTCGAACTCTTCGGGCCTGAGGCGGTGAAAGGGTCTGAATAACTGAGCAGCATGCTCCGGTTCAAATCCGATCCCGTTGTCGCTCACAGTGTAGACGGCCTCGCCGTCGCGTTTAGAATGGCCGAGCGTGATGACTGTTTCAGGTGTATGGCGTGTGAATTTCCACGCGTTCTGCACAAGATTGTGTATGACGACGCGAAGCAGCCGCTCATCTCCATGAGCAACAAGCATTTTGTCAGCAATGAGACGTGCGTTACGCGACGGGTCAGCCACTCTAAGATCCTCGAACTCCTGTCGCGCAATGTCGGCGAGGTCTACGGCCTGCCTGCGCAGTGGCTCCTTGCTCAGCTTGCCGAGCGTGAGGAGCGCGTCCATGAGCTCCCCCATTCGCTGCGCTGCTGAGCGGATTCTTCCCAGATAGTTCCGGGATTGTTCGCTCGCAGAAACAGCTTCGTCTTTTAGTACCAGAGCCGCATAGCCATCGAGCGCGCGCAGCGGCGAGCGCAAATCATGGGCGATTGCGTACATGGTGGCCGCGAGCTCCTCATTGGTCTGCAGCACGACTGACTCCGCGGCACTCCTTCGCTCAATCTCCGTAGCGAGCCATTCGTTCTGGCTCCGAAGCGCAATGAATGATTCATCCCGTGCAGCTGCTGCTTTTTGCAAGTGAACCAGGTCGGTCACATCGGTAGCGTGGTGAATGATCAGTTCTGTTGCGCCGTCCAATCCGGAAAGCGGGACATTGATTGGACTCCAATACCGTTCCTCGAACGAGCCGTCATTGGAGTTAGGCACCGGAATGTCATATTTCTGAACCGGCATCGCGTGTGGCACTCCCTCCCTGATTACAGCATCCAGCGACTCACGCAGCCTCGAGGTACCAGTGGCTTGGGGGTCGTTGGGGTTGTCAGGAAAGACCTCGAAAAGTCCCCGTCCGACAATTCCGGTTGGACCATCACGTTCAGTCAGCGTCGCTTTCAGGTAAGCGTCGTTAACCGCAACGATTGTGAACTGGGGAGAGTTCGGTTGAAGGATGAGAAACGGAGTGGGCGTTGCCGCAAAGATTCTTCGGTAGTCGACCGGCAAGCTGTGCGGAGAAACTTCGGATTCCGTCAGGATCTTTAAATCGAGAGGGTCGGCGGATCCCGCCGCACTGGAGGCTCATTAACCAACAGCCAGTACATCGAAATATCATCGATCGCTTTTGTGAACGACTCAAAGTTTACGGGCTTCCTTATGTAGCTATTGGCTCCACCGTCGTAACTGTTAATGAGGTCGTCTTCATGTCCGGAGGAGGTGAGGACGACAACTGGCACCTGTTTCGTTCGGTCGTCGGACCGAATACGCCTCAGGACATCGATCCCGTCGATTTTCGGGAGTCGCAGGTCCAGGAGAACCAGATCGGGTACCTGGCATACATCGCGACCTGCAAAGTCGCCGACTCCGAAAAGGAAATCCCGCGCTTCGGCCCCGTCCTTCGCGTGCACGATCTCGTTTGCCACGCGGCTCGACTGTAGCGCCCCGATCGTAAGCGCCGCGTCGTCTGCGTTATCTTCGACCAGAAGGATACAGCGACGTTTCGGGTTCGCTCTCATTTCTTCTGTGTGGTTAGTGGCCGGTTATTGTCAGGCAAGATGCCCGCCAAACCGCATTGGAGCGAACCTCCAATTCTGAATGGGGTATCAATTTCGTACTGGCATGGGGGCATGATGGACAAGGGCGATAGCTGCATACTTGTGGTCGAAGACAACGAAGACGACGCAGCCATCGCGCTAAGCGCGCTAAAGGAGCACGCACGCACTCACGACATCATCCGCGTGCGTGATGGAGCGGAGGCGCGCGATTTTCTGAACGCGGTGGGTCAATTCAGCCACAGACACGTTTGCCAGATGCCCGACCTTGTATTGCTCGATATCAAGCTTCCTAAACTGGACGGTGTCCAGTTGCTCAAGGTGATGCGAAGTGAGAAGAGAACCAGATCGATTCCAGTCGTAGTCCTTACCTCCTCGCATGAAGAGTCCGACTTGACCGCCGCATATGAAATGGGAGCAAACAGCTACATTCGCAAGCCGGTAAACTATGACGAATTCAGCCGGGCCATTCGCGATGTGTCGAGATATTGGCTGACGGTCAACAAAATGCCAAGCAAGGCGGCGCCGGATGTGTTGCGAGGTGAGAGAGATCTCAGCTAGCTTCCGCTCATGAGCGCCCCTTCCGCACCGCAGGATCTCCGCGCAGTCGCTGCAGACGTCATGCGCCAAAATGGGTTC
>JANLYJ010000055.1:0-1553 GCA_031365555.1 Gemmatimonadaceae bacterium
GAAAGATCGGCGCGGCAACAAAGGATCGAGCGGAGTAGCGAAGCGCCCCATCAAACCAATCCCCCCGAAATCTCGGAGGCTGCTCCGAATTTTCGGGGAATTTGAATGCAAGATCGCTCGTCTCTTATAACTGTCAGCCGCGCGACGGGGCGGGACAGGGTATGCGGTAAACGACTACGCGACGAGAATTGCGTGAAGCATAGTGGTGGTGAGGATCGTCGATTAGCTTCCGGAAGGCTTTGGCTACAGGGATCCAAGGAGTCTGTTGCCAAAACAGTTCGGCGCACATTTCAATGTGGAGCCCCATAAGCTCGCGCGCAGGCACCTCACCGACGCGACCGCCTGGTCCCTGCATCCAGTCAAGCAGGGCGGCGGCCTGCTCTTCAGCCGAGTGCCAGGACGGACTATCCACTGGAATTAAGTTTGAACCGGTTCGCACCGGTTGGGCATCGATCTGCTTGTGAACATTTATCGTCGTTTTATGCTCGGTCACGGCTTGCACATCAGTGCGCGAACCGGTTCGTGCTCGTGACCAGCGGGCTCTCTGCTTGTTAGAGACCTTCCATATTTCTTGAAGATGTTTTTCATACGCGATCGATCCACAATTCTCGCTATGGCCATCATCGGCGAAAATCTTAACGCGCGCCGTGGTTCGCGTCGCAGAAGACTCAACCCCGGAGAGTACCCCTTCGGGGGATGTCCCGGTCTCAGCTTCGATTAGCGAGCCGTCTAATCTGTTCGAGAATGGTCCGATCACCATCATCGGAGTTCGAAGCGCAAGCTAGGTCGCGGATGATCTCGGCCTGACGGGTCTGGGATATCGATCCGTAACTCGTAAACGTCGTCATGACGCCCTCGTGACCAAGGTTTTGACTCCACGCCTTATATTCCTCTGGCGATCGGCATATGCGCTGGCCAAGCTGGACCAGCGTCTTCCTAACGCTGTGGGGATTGAAGTAGGGCAGTCCAGCGGTGGTGAACGCGTTGCGGAACACTGCGCGGATCGGTGACGCGTTGCTCCAGTGCTTGCGATCGAAGCCCGAAGTTTCAAACAGGCCCGACGACCCAAGTGTAATGCGGGTCGCAGGGAAGAGCGGATCATCGGGTCCGAACTGAAGCGCGAAGCGAAGATATTCAATCCACGCTTCGACGATTTGACGGGCAAGGTCATCAACGGGGAAAAACGTCGTGATAATCGTTTTCGCGAACTTGGTCCTGACTTCGCGAGGATCCTGATGGACCCGCCGCTCCGAAAGGTCGACATGCTTCAGCTTCAGCGAAGCAATTGCGTTGTCGCGGCACCCCGTAAGGATGGCGAAGGCGATCAACGCTCGATTGCGGCGCTCGATATCCGTGTTCGTTGGCATCACGCCAAGCACGTAATTGATCTGTTCGAGGGAGGGCACGCGTTCCGGTGCGTGCGACTTCGCGATGCGGCTGTCTTTCTCGGAGAGATTGAAGTAATCCGCATCGCCGTAGCTCAGGCGTGAGCGATAGCCCGGCTGGCCGGCGAGCCAGTGAAAGAAATTCCTCAGCGCCATCAGTGTTGCATA
>JANLYJ010000025.1:0-4347 GCA_031365555.1 Gemmatimonadaceae bacterium
CATCCAGAGCGGCGGCGATGATCCTTTCAGTTAATTCCCAATCACGCCTGACATCCATTCATCAACCTGCAACAAGGGACGATGAATTCCGCATCAATCCACCACGCGGATAAGCAGTTCCCCAAACAATCTCCGCCCCTATCCCTCGCTCGCTCGCTCCCTGTCGCAGTTGAAGCTGTGGCCCTTCACGGAGCGGGTTTCTCGATGACTCTCCCCACTATGATGGTAATGTTGTCCGTTCCTCCCCCATCCAGCGCATCCTGAAGCAGTACGTCGCACACCTGCTGCGCGGACGTCATCTCTCCCAGTCTCTTTGCTATTTGCTCGTCCGAGACATGCTTCGTCAGCCCATCGCTGCACAGCAAATGCACATTTTCCCGCGACGCCGGTAAACGCGTCACCACCGGCGCACTCTCCGGCCCTCCAATGGAACTCGAGAGCACATGCGCCAGGCGTGAAGCTTTTGCAACCTCCGGCGGCATCACTCCCTGGTCTGCCATTTCCTGCGCCATTGTCTGGTCCCTGCTGATCTGCTTCAATCCACTTCGATTGAAGATGTAGTAGCGCGAGTCACCCACCTGCAGCAGGTACGTCCAGGGCCACACGCCGATGTAGAGTGTCAGCGTGGTCGCCATTCCCGAATGTTCCGGATCAGCTTGCCCGCGCTCGATGATGTGTCGATGCGTGAGGGCGGCTGCTTCCTTCAAAGCTTCGACGAAATCCGCACCGTCCGAATCCGACTGGTAATAGCATCGTGCGCTCTCGGTTATGTACTGCGTTACTTCTTCCAGGGCAGCGCGGCTTGCTTCCTCACCCTTGCGCCCCCCGCCCACTCCATCAGCAACCATTGCGAGAAATGCAACGCGCTCGTCTTCGAGAGGAAGCTCTCTTGTTGGGGGGAGGCTGGATGAAAGAATGTCGAGCCGTTTGCGCAGCGAACCGAGCAGGAAGTGGTCCTGGTTATCTGCACGCACTTTTCCAGTATGCGTTACGCCGCAAACCTCAATTTCGTCATCCCTGGGTTTACGCGGAGCGGAACTGGGACGCTCGTTTTCCATGCCTCAACCTGCATTTCCACGAGACCACGTCAAGACCTGACGGTCGAATTCCTCTGCATCTATAGTTAACTGCCTTTCCAAGCCCTATAATTGTGCGACCAGAAAGGAGGAACGTGGTAGATCCCAAAGAAGTGCCATCGCTGCAGCATACAGAGGCATTTCCTTCCGCCTCGTCGCGTCCCAGCGGGGACGTCCCATCGCTTCAACCGACTACAGCATTCCCGTCCTATAAGCCCGAAGTAGCGGCGACGACATCACCGGCCCGAGGCCAGCGGCTCGATTCGCTCGACCTTCTTCGTGGAATAATCATGGTGATCATGGCTCTCGATCACACACGCGATTATGTCAGTGCGTATCACTTTCAGCCGGAAGATCTGTCACGCTCGACAGGGGCCCTTTTTCTCACACGCTGGATCACGCACTTCTGCGCTCCAGTGTTCATGTTCCTGGCCGGTACAGGAGCGTTCCTCTCACTCACGCGCGGCAAGACAAAGGGTGAGCTCTCACGTTTTCTCCTGACGCGCGGACTCTGGCTCGTTCTGCTTGAGGTGACAGTCTCGAAGTTTGGCTGGGAAATGTTTGCCTTTCAGTTGAACTCCATTCTCCTGATCGTCATCTGGGCGCTCGGAATGAGCATGATAATTCTTGCAGGGCTCATTCACATTCCCGTTCGCGCGCTTGCTCTGTTCTCCGCAGTTGTCATCGCAGGGCACAACTTCCTCGACGGCGTTAAGCCGGAAGCGTTCGGTGCAATGAGCTGGCTCTGGAAGATGCTGCACGTGCAGGGATTCATCGGGTCACCACCGGGATCGCCCGGCTTCGGTGTTTTCTTTGTCTACCCGCTCATCCCCTGGTTTGCCGTTATGTCCATGGGCTACTGCTTCGGCGCGCTGCTCTCGCGTGATGACATTCGAAACGATGCAGCTCGGCGGCGCTCCACTCTGCTGAAGATCGGACTCGGACTCACCGCAGCGTTCATTGTGCTCCGATTCATCAACGTGATCGGGGACTCGAACCATTGGTCCGCACAGAAGAGCCCTCTCTTCACCTTCTTCTCTTTCCTGAACACATCCAAATACCCGCCGTCACTGCTTTACCTGCTGATGACACTCGGCCCGGCGATCACGCTGCTTCCATTTCTCGAGCGTGCACGCGGCAAGGTGGCGGACTTCTTCCTTGTCTTCGGACGCGTGCCGCTCTTTTACTACGTTCTGCACATCCCGCTCATCAACGTGATTGCGTCGTCGATCTATGCATGGCGTAACGGACACTGGCCGACAGGGAATGCGCTCTTTACTCCCATCGGAGCGGAGAGTTTGCCAGTCGTGTACCTCGTGTGGGCCGTCGTAATCGCGCTGCTCTATCCTGTCTGTCGCTGGTACATGAACAAAAAAGCGCGGAGCACCAATCGGTTTTACAGCTATCTGTAGGCGCGGACCCACGACAAGGAGGTTTATGATCTCTGTGCGAAGAGGATGCGCGGCCGTGTGCATCATCTCCATCGCCACGCGTGCGTCGGCGATGGAGACGGTCCATCCCAACGACAATCGCGTCGCAGCTGGTACTGCTGTTGATGGGGCTGTTGTTCTCAAGCTCGAAGCGCGCATGGGTGAATGGCATCCCTCGGGAGAGGGGCCCGACGCGCACAAGATTCAGGTTGCAGCATTCTCCGAAGAGGGAGGTGAGCTGCTGGATCCTGGCCCGCTTCTTCGCGTTCGCGCAGGTACACGCGTAACTGTTTCTGTAAAAAACTCGCTCGCTCAGCCACTTTGGGTTTATGGGTTCGGCCAGAATCGCGGACGAAAGGACAGCGCACTGATCCAGCCCGCGAGCGCGCGGGAATTCAAGTTCACCGCGAGCCGTGAGGGTACGTTCTACTATTCTGGCCGCACGACTTCGGATCAGCTTAGTCAGCGGCTCATCGACGACGCCCAGCTCAATGGAGTGATCATCGTCGATCCTGCCCGGGGGCCCGTCGTGCCTGACCGGATATTTGTTATTACATCATCATTTGGAATCCAGCCGAACACAGTCAGCGGACTGGCACCGGGCCCGGAGCTTACCATCAACGGTCTAAGCTTTCCTCATACTGAGAAGCTCAGTGCAACTGTTGGTGATTCGATTCACTGGCGTGTGGTCAATGTCTCGTCACTCGAACATCCGATGCACTTGCACGGTGTGTACTACCGAATCGACGCCAGAGGTGACGGGTACGTCGACACGGTCTACACGAAATCGAACCGCCGAAATGTTGTGACGGAGTTTTTACCGATCGGCCAGACGATGCGAATGACATGGTCACCCGCGCACAGTGGGAACTGGATTTTTCATTGTCACTTTGCGAGTCACATAGTCCCCGAGAAGCTCCTTGACTCGGACCGCAAGATGCCGGCACAGATGGATCACGCCGAGCATCATGGTATGGCCCAGCATATGGCTGGCCTGGTGCTGGGTATCACCGTCAAGCCCCGGGGTCCCGCCGTCGCTGCCCCGACTCCTAAACGTTACCTGCGTTTGGTGCTGCGATCCCGCGCAAAAGTTTATGGCGACTTCGTTGGTTATTCAGTCGCACTCGGCGGGTCGCGAGAAGACACCGATAATGCGCCGCTTACAGTTCCGGGCCCGACGCTCGTTTTACAAAAAGATCAGCCAGTTGCCATCACAATCGTAAATCGCACTCACGAAGACGCTGCAATCCATTGGCACGGCATAGAGCTGGATAGCTATCCCGATGGAGTTCCAGATATCAGCGGCGAAGGCGATAACGTCTTGCGCGCCGTGCCTCCGGGTGATTCAGTAACGGTGCAGTTCACGCCACCGCGGGCGGGCACCTTCATGTATCACTCCCACTTCAATGAGATGCAGCAGATATCGTCGGGTATCTACGGCGCCATTGTTGTGGAAGATACGGACCACCCGCGAAACCCAAAAACCGATCGCGTCCTTCTCTTCAGCGAGCAGGGCCCGTGGCTGAACTTCATTACGAGCGATCCTGCTGCGACACTGCTTAACGGTTCGGTTCAACCGGCGCCGCTCAACCTTGCGCCCGGTGTGCCCGCACGTTTGCGGCTGATCAACATCCGGACAGACAATCCCATCATGATGTCGCTCAACGATTCGGCGGTGAAGTGGCGTGTTCTTGCGAAAGACGGAGCGGCCGTACCGCCATCGCAATCACAACTGCGCTCTTCCAAGCTGCACATGGCTCCAGGTGAGATATATGATGTCGAAGTAATTCCCAAGGTCGGCGTCCCACTCACGCTGAAATACTGGCACCTCGATCCAACTG
>JANLYJ010000058.1:0-1866 GCA_031365555.1 Gemmatimonadaceae bacterium
GGAATGGGGAAACAGGTCCTCGATGTACGGGCGCTGCTCAGGGGCCGTTTCGGGGGATAGCTGCGTGGCGTGCTTTAGTCGCTGAAAGCTGCCAGATGAGATAGGCCACAACTGCAACATTGAGAATCACGGCGCCCATCCGCAGTACCGTCACTTTCTGCCAGAGCGCGAAGATCTCAAAGGGCAGGAGCGATGACGTCACGAATATCGTGAGGTATTCAGCCCACCGTTTGAGCCGCCAGAGGCCGACTGCTTCGACCATGAAAATACCGGCGTAGATAAATGAGCCGAGTGCGGCGACCCTTATCGAGCGCGGCGACGCTGACTCCAGGAGGCGCAGTGCGTGGCCGGCGAAAGCACTCGCCATCCGGTGGCCTTCGCTCATGGACAACTGTTCCAGCCATCCTTCCACCGCGTCAGCGCGACCGGCGTTCAGGAGTCCGAGCGCTCCAAATCCCATCAGCACGAGGCCTGCCGCCTGCACGACCTTCATGGCGGCAATGACTTCAAGTCCAACCCACCCTTTCGGGTGCACCGCCGGCTTGTCTATAAGGATTTTGGCTTGCCGGCTTTGTTCGTGAAGTAGGCGATCACCATTACCAGCGCGATGCCAAACGCAAATCCGCGCAAAAACCCATCTGCGCCCGGGGGGAGAAAGGCAAACCGAGTATGCTGGAGAAGCAGGAGGCCGAGGGCGACCAGGATCATGAGCACTGCGGCGCGCGCCTTACTGTCGAAGTCCTTGATCATGATGCGTTTGTCATTGGTTTCTGAAAGTGCATCTCGAAAATAATGGCAATGATTGCAATGAGTGCCGTGCATCCAGCGACCGCATACGCAAATGGCACAGCGACCGACCGAGCCACCAGTCCCGATGCCACGAGCAGAAGGGCATTGGCGAAATGTGTGTAGTACCGGGTGTTTCGGCTGATGTTTTCCTGAGTCCACACGATCAGGTTCAGGAAAGCGAGGAAGAGGAGCGGAAGTCCCAACCCGGCCAGCCTGACGGCATCATTGCTGGGTGCTTCGAGATTTCGCGAAGCGATTGCAAGCTGAACGATGACCATGCCAATGCTGCCAATCGCTATGACACGAAGCAGCATGCGGAGTGCGGACAGGTTACGCATGGAGCGCGCTCACTGCAGGCGGAGCGTCTACCGGAACCGGATTCAGGTTGAAAACTTCTCCAAATGCAGTCGCCACAGCCTTTTCAACTTCCTGCATCGAAACCGTCCGGTTCATCTCGCGCTCGAGAGACGTCATGACGACGCCGTCGATTCCGCAGGGGACGATAAGATCGAAATAGCTGAGATCTGTGGTGACGTTGAGGGCAAAGCCATGCCATGTGACCCAGTCGCGCGCATGCACGCCGATCGAAGCAATCTTGCGGCCTTTCGTCCACACGCCGGTAAACCCGGTGTTCCTTTCTGCTGGTATATCAAACGCTGCGAGCGCACGGATGAGCGCGTCTTCGACTGAACGGAGATACCAGTGCAGATCCTGTTTGTGCCGTGTCAGGTCGATGATCGGGTAGCCGACAAGCTGGCCGGGACCGTGGAAGGTGACGTCGCCTCCTCGCTCGACTTCGAATAGCTCGACGCCCCTGGATGCAAGGAACTCCGGGCTTGAGATCATGTTCTTTTGCTTGGATGAACGTCCGAGGGTCACTACTGGTGGGTGCTCGACAAGAAGAAGAATGTCCTGGGCCTGCTCGCCGGAAATTCGCTGTCTGGCGATTTCTCTCTGGTAGTCGAGGGCTTCGGTGTAGCGCATGGTTCCGAGGTGCGCGATGTTGAGCAGTCGTGCCGCTCCGGATCTGCTCATTGGGTGGGGAACTGCAACTTAAGAACTACCGAGCTAGGAGCA
>JANLYJ010000084.1:0-5963 GCA_031365555.1 Gemmatimonadaceae bacterium
CAAACTTCGAGACTGAGATATGGCGAGAAGCATTAAAAAGGGGCCGTTCATTCAGGAAGCCTTGATGAACAAGGTGAATGCGATGAACAGCAAAAACGAGAAGAAAGTCATCAAGACATGGGCGCGCGCGAGCACGGTCATTCCTGACATGGTCGGCCACACCTTCGCGGTGCACAACGGGAACAAGTTCATCCCGGTGTACGTCACGGAAAACATGGTTGGTCACAAGCTGGGTGAGTTCTCACCGACGCGGCTGTTCCGTGGACACACGGGCGCCAAGGCCGTCGACAAGAAAGCGTCCGGCGTTCCTTCGACGCCTGCCGGCGGAAAGGGAGGCAAGTAACCATGGCTGACGCACGCGCAATTCAGCGGACGGCTCGCCAGTCGCCTTACAAGATGCGCCTGGTGATCGATCAGATCCGCGGAAAGGATGTTAATGAAGCGCTCGGACTTCTGAAGTTCTCCAAGAAGCACGCAGCGAAGCAGATCGAGAAAGTCCTGAACTCGGCAGTTGCAAACGCTGAAGTGAAAGCGAGAGCAGCTGACGAAGCGATCGATCTCGACGCGCTTTACATCAAGCACGCGATTGTAAACGAAGGCCCAAAGCTCAAGCGTTTCATGCCCGCCGCGCAGGGTCGCGCGACACCGATTCGCAAACGTACCAGCCACATCGAGATCATCGTGGCTGAAAGGAAGGGTAAGTAATGGGACAGAAGACACATCCGATTGGGTTCCGCCTGGGAATCTCCAAGACCTGGAGATCCACCTATTACGCGAACCGTGATTTCCCCGCGCTTCTGCGCGAGGACGAACTGCTGCGCCGTTATCTCAAGACGAGACTCGGACACGCGGCCATTGCCGACATCCGCATCGAGCGGAAGCCGGGCAAGGTTGTCGTTACGATTCACACCGGCCGTCCCGGCGTCGTCATTGGTAAGAAGGGAACCGAAGTCGACCAGCTTCGCGATGAGCTTTCACAGCTCTGCGGAAAGGAAGTCGGAATCAACGTCGAAGAGATCAAGCGTCCCGAGCTCGAAGCACAGCTCGTCGCAGACAACATCGCGAACCAGCTCGCTCAGCGTATCTCGTTCCGTCGCGCAATGAAGCGCGCGGTGCAGAGTGCGATGCGCATGGGAGCAGGCGGAATCAAGATCAAGTGCGGCGGACGTCTTGGCGGCGCTGAAATCGCCCGCGTTGAGGGATATCACGAGGGTCGTGTACCTCTTCACACGCTGCGCGCTGACATCGACTACGCGACTTCGACTGCGAAGACCACCTTCGGCACCATTGGTGTGAAGGTCTGGATCTTCAAGGGCGAGATCGTCGAAGACCGTCGCGGCAAGACTTACTCGACTGGCGTCTAAGGAGATATTCGATGCTTAGTCCAAAGCGTGTAAAGTTCCGCAAGATGTTCAAGGGTCGCACAAAGGGTCTCGCGACTCGCGGCTCGCAGGTTTCGTTCGGCCACTATGGTCTGCAGGCGCTGGAGCCCGGCTGGGTCACCAACCGTCAGATCGAAGCTGCCCGTGTTGCGCTCACGCGCCACATCAAGCGCGGTGGAAAGGTCTGGATCCGGATTTTCCCGGACAAGCCGATAACGAAGAAGCCCGCTGAAACCCGAATGGGAAAAGGAAAGGGCTCGCCCGAAGGTTGGGTTGCAGTAGTGAGACCTGGAAGAGTGATGTTCGAACTCGAAGGTGTAACGCCTGAAATCGCGAAGAAGGCGATGGCGCTTGCGGCTGCGAAGATCGGACTGAAAACAAAGTTTGTAGTACGTGAGGAGGCACACACGGATGCTAGCTAAAGACATTCGCGACATGGACGAAGCCGGAATCCGGACTCGCATCGCTGAGCTCGAAGAAGAGCGTTTCCGCCTGCGCTTTCGCGCTGGCACAGAGACGCTGGAGGATCCGCTTCGTATTCGCGTGATCCGTCGGGACATCGCCCGTCTTCAGACTGTTTTGAAGGAAAAGATCATCGGCATCGAGTATTCGGGAATCGTTCCGAAGGCGACGAAGTCGAAGACCGCGGCCAAGGCTGCGAAAAAGAGTGCAACAAAGAAGCGTGGCAGCCGTCGCACACGTACGGCGAAGAGGACCTAGGGACTTATGGCAGAGATGACAGAGGAAACGGCCACCGAGCGTAATGCGCGCAAGTCGCGTGTCGGCAAAGTGGTGAGCGACAAGATGCAGAAGACCGTAGTGGTCGCCATCGAGCGGCGCGTACAGCACCCGGTTTACGGGAAGATGGTGCGCAAGACCACGCGTCTTAAGGCCCACGACGAGGAAAACTCGGCGAAGACGGGCGACACTGTGAGGATCATGGAAACGCGTCCGCTGTCGAAAGACAAGCGCTGGCGTGTTGTCGAGATCGTCGAACGCGCACGCTAAGGGAAACGACAAATGATCCAGCAGGAATCGGTAGTAAAGGTTGCGGACAATTCGGGAGCGAAGACTGCTCTTGTAATCCGCGTGCTTGGTGGAACGAGACGCCGCTATGCAGGTCTCGGTGATGTCGTGGTCGTGGCCGTAAAAAGCGCGCTCCCGAACGGAACCGTTAAGAAGTCCGAAGTAGCGAAAGGCGTCGTGGTCCGCACGGCGAAGGAAACGCGTCGGAAGGATGGTTCGTACATCCGCTTCGACGAAAATGCGATTGTAATCATCAACGATGCAGGCGAGCCGCGTGCAACTCGTATCTTCGGACCTGTCGCGCGAGAGCTGCGAGAGAAGAAGTACATGAAGATCGTCTCGCTGGCGCCGGAGGTTTTGTAAGATGCGGATTCTGAAGCATAGAAAGACAGCTGGGAAGCGCAGCCGTACGCGTCACCAGATCAACGCCGAGCGCATGAAGATGCACGTGTCGAAGGGAGACACTGTGCGTGTGATGCGCGGCGAGGATAAGGGCAAGGAAGGAGCGGTGATGCGCGTATTCCCGAAGACCGGCCGCGTGCTTGTCGAGGGAATCAACATGGTGAAGAAGCATCGCCGTGCGCGCACAGCCGACGAACAGAGTGGAATAATCGAAGTGGCAGCCCCGGTGCATGGATCGAATCTCATGCTGCTGGATCCCAAGTCGGGTGCTCCGACGCGGGTCAAGGCGCGCATCGACAGCGACGGTACGAAGGAACGTGTGAGCGCAAAGTCCGGGGAACCGATTCCCCGCGTGCGCTAACCGCGAGGACATAGATAATGGCAACTACAGAGAAGAAGAAAGCGGCCGAGAAGAAGGGCAGCGACAAGGCAGCATCCAAGCCGAAGGGCGGCAACACGACTTCCAAGCGCAGAGAAGAAGCGCAGAAGGCGGCTGCCCTTGTAGAGCACGCAGGCAAGGATCTTCCGATTCCAGCTCCACGACTCAAGGCGTACTACGAAAACACAGTGAAAGATCGTCTCAAGCAGCAGTTCGGTTTTACGAACGTTCACGAGATTCCAAATCTCGAGAAGGTCGTGATCAACTGCGGCATGGGCGAAGCGATCAAGAACCCCAAGATTCTCGACTATGTCGTCGAGGAACTGGGAATCATCACCGGCCAGCGTCCTGTGCGCCGTAAGGCGAAGAAGTCCATCGCCAACTACGGACTGCGTGAGGGCCAGGAGATTGGAGCTTCAGTCACACTGCGCGGCGCGCGGATGTGGGAGTTCCTGGACCGTTTCATCACTGTTGCAATTCCAAGAATTCGCGACTTCCGCGGCGTCAACACCCGTTCGTTCGACGGACGCGGTAACTACACGCTCGGTGTGAAGGAGCAGATGATTTTCCCTGAGATCAACTATGACATGGTCGAGCAGATCCATGGAATGGACATCTCGTTCGTCACAACGACGAACAAGGATGATCAGGCGTTCGCGCTTTTGCGTGAACTGGGCATGCCGTTCAGAGGCGACGACAAGCCGATTGTCGTCAACGCCTGAACGGATAATTAACACTTCGCGAGAGAGCTGACTGAATGGCGCGAAAGGCCATGGTAGAGAAGAGCAAGCTGAAGCCGAAATTCGGCGTCAGGAAGCACAACAGATGCGGCCGGTGCGGAAGATCGCGCGCGTTTCTGCGCAAGTTCGGCGTGTGCCGTATTTGCTTCCGCGAGCTGGCGCTGACGGGATTGATTCCCGGCGTGCGCAAGGCGAGCTGGTAACCTGCAGTTAAACACAAACTTCTACGCGTCCCGAGAGGGATACGGTAGGACGAGGATAATTCATTAATGAGCATGACTGATCCGATCGCTGATATGCTCACACGAATCCGCAATGCTTGCGGAGCGAAGCACCGTCGTGTGGACATGCCGCTGTCGAAACTGAAAGTTGAAATCGCAAAGATCCTGAAGGAGAACAGCTTCATTCAGGACTACAAGACTCTGGAAACGGAAGACGGAAAGGCGACGCTCCGCGTCGTGCTGAAGTATGCGCAGAGTGGCCAGCCGGTCATTCGTGAGCTGCGTCGCGTCTCCACGCCCGGACTTCGCAAGTACGTCGGCTGCGCGGACATTCCGCGCGTTCGCAATGGACTTGGAATGGCGATTCTCAGCACCTCCCAGGGTGTGATGTCCGATCGTCAGGCGCGGCAGTCGCGTACCGGCGGCGAGCTTCTCGCGCTGGTCTGGTAGGAGAACGACATGTCACGTATTGGAAAGAACCCGATCGCAGTTCCGAAGGGCGTCACGATCACCATCACCGGCAACACCGTAAAGGTGAAGGGACCGAAGGGCGAGCTACAGCGCGCTATCGCTCCCGACCTCAAGGTTGTTTACGAGAATGACCAGGTGACTGTCACGCGTCCTTCCGACGATGCGAAGCACAAGGCGCTTCACGGCCTGAGCCGCACGCTCGTCGCGAACATGATTGAAGGCGTCACGACAGGATTCAAGAAGCAGCTCGAAATCGTTGGCGTTGGATACAAGGCCGAAGCGCGTCCTTACGGACTTCAGCTGGCTCTTGGGTTCTCGCACGCAGTCGAGTACCGCGCACCGGAAGGAATCAAGTTGAGCGCTCCGGTGCCGACTTCGGTGATCATCGAAGGCGCGAACAAGGAAATCGTTGGACAGGTTGCGGCGGAGCTTCGCAGTCTGCGTCCACCCGAGCCGTACAAGGGCAAGGGCATCAAGTACGTAGGTGAGCAGATCCGGCGTAAGGCTGGAAAGGCGGGAGGTAAGTAATGCCAAAAATGGCCAGGCCGAAGTCGCGCGATCAGTTTCGCACACGTCGGCATTTCAGACTTCGCAAGAAGGTTATTGGAACACCTGAGCGTCCGCGCCTCGTGATCTACCGTTCGCTGAAGCACATCTATGCTCAGCTTGTGGATGACAGCGCGCAGCGCACGCTGATGACGGTTACAGATTCGGGCCTCGAGGGAAAGAAAGTCGAGCGGTCCGCGGAAGTTGGAAAGCGCATCGCGCAGAAAGCGAAAGATGCTGGCGTCACGAAGGTTGTATTTGATCGTGGCGGTTACAAATATCACGGCCGCGTGAAAGCAGTGGCCGACGGAGCCCGCGAAGGCGGGTTGGAGTTCTAAGAATGGCAGAAAACGAGAGCACGGGGAACGCGGAGACCGCGGGAACCCCTGAAAGTTCAGATCGTCCAGCAGGTCGTGGCGCGCCCGGTGGAATGGGTGGCGGTCGCGGCGGCATGGGCGGCGGTGGAGGAGCCGGACGTGGCGGTCAGGGACGCGGTGGACGCGGACGTGGCGCTCCGGGTGGCCAGGGCGGCGGGCCGGGCGGACGCGATGGCGGACGTGGCGGCAAGGGTGGCGGTCGCGACGGCAAGAGCCGCGATCGTGATGGCGGACGTGGTGGCGAGAGCGGAACAGAGCTCGTCGAAAACGTCATTGCAATCAACCGCGTCGCGAAAGTTGTGAAGGGTGGTCGTCGCTTCTCATTCAACGCGCTCGTCGCGGTGGGTGATGGCGCAGGCCGTGTCGGGTTTGCAACCGGAAAGGCGAACGAAGTTTCCGAAGCGGTCCGCAAGGCCGTG
>JANLYJ010000096.1:0-7886 GCA_031365555.1 Gemmatimonadaceae bacterium
ACTGGGAAGCGAAGGGACAGTCAGAACTCGCATTCTACCCGGCGGGAAGTTCCGGACCGGCGCAGGCAGACCAGCTCCTCGCCAAGGAGCACGTTCGCTGGCGTTAGCGGAGAGGCTCCTGCTCCTGGGTGCATTCGTCGCTTCAACCGCGTGCACTGACTCTTCCGCGTCAGCATCCATCGCAGTTCCGCTCGATTCACTCAATACGAAACGGGTTGTGAGTGATAGCGCGACACAGATCGTAATCAATGCACGTGCGTATGACCGCGCAGAAAATCGGGACAGTGCGCGGATTCTTTACGACGCAGCTACAAAGCAGCTCCCGCAGATATCTGACTGGCTCGCCCTTCGCGCCGCAGGAGTCACCGGGTCGAAGTCTGATCGCGAATCCTATTACGGTCGCGTAAAATCTGGTGTGGCAAAGGCACGAATTGGCTGGACCGAGGCATTTGCCCTCGAGCGATTCGGCGACATCGATGAAGCGGCGACGAAATACAAGTCAGTTGGAGGGATGCCGAGCTACTTCCGGCTCAGGCTCGCATTGGCGAAGGATTCAGCAGCCAAGGCCGCAGCACGCGCCGAGATGCTCGACTGGATATCCCGGGCTGGTTCATCGGACAACCTGCGGGATGCTATCGACCTGTTCGACAAAACCTTTCCGACGACGACACCCGGGGAAGATCTCCTGATTGCCCGTGCCGCGTGGCGCTCTGGTATCTCCAAGAGGACGGTCGGCGCCTACGGGAAAGCAGTGAAGGCAGGATTGGGATCAGATCATGATCATTTCAACTACGCAATGGCCCTTGCCCGGCTCAAGAGTAATGCGGCCGCGATACCAGAATTCAACAAGGTGAAAGGTCCGTCGTCGCTCACCGCCGCCGCACAGTACCAACGCGCGCGTTCGCTCATTGCAAATGGGAACACCGCACAGGCGCGGACCATCCTCCGGACTGTGACCACACAGTTCGCTACGGACACGAGCGCTGCCGCATCTCTTATGCTGTTGGCGGATCTTGCCACCGACGATCAGCGCGACAGCGACGCGAAGGAAGCGCTAACCTCGGTGGTCAAGCGATTCCCGCGGTCACGTCATGCCCCGATCGCACTGTATCGCGCTGGACTTATTTCTTACCTGCACAATGAGATGAAGGCAGCGGCCGCGACATTTGACTCCGTGCCGCGACTGTACCCCGATGCCGATGACGCCCCGGCTGCCCGTTACTGGAGTGGAAGAGCATTCGCTGCGCTGCGCGACACCGGCACGGCGCGAACACGCTGGCGGGAAACGATCGAAAAGCAGCCCTCCAGCTACTATGCAGTCGTTTCAGCCAAGCGGCTCGGAACCAGGATTATTGCTACCCCTTCGACTGAAGACAAATACCCGTCCATCCCGGAAGTCGACGCCGCGCGTACTCGTGTCGCCATGCTCCGCGACGTGGGCATGGATGTCGAAATGAAGTTCGAGTGGGATGAGATGTTCGAGAAGGCCACTCAGTCACCTGAACAGATAGTTGCGACTGCACATGCATTCGCTGGAACCGAGCAGGCTACAAGATCGATTCTGCTCGGCATCAAATCCCTGAAAGAATCGGGCACAACCCCGCAGAATTACCGCCTCGTGTATCCCATACTCGAGCACCAGACGATTATTTCAGCAGCAAAACAGAACGGCCTCGACCCGGTACTCATAGCGTCATTGATTCGCCAGGAATCGAACTACAACCCGCGCGCAGTTTCCGGCGTCGGCGCCCGCGGATTGATGCAGCTCATGCCCGATGTCGGCAAATCACTCGGCACCGCAGAAGGCATTCGCGAGTGGAACAATGACCTCCTCTTCGATCCAGCCATCAACATCCGGCTTGGCACCCGGCATCTCACAGCGCTGGTGCGGGCGTACCCGATGATCGAGAAGGTGCTTGCAGCCTACAACGCAGGCGAGTCGCGTGTTGTTCGCTGGTCAACAAAGGTGGGTGCCAATGATCCGGAGATGTTCACTGAGCGGATCCCGTTCGTTGAGACGCGGGACTATGTGCGGGCGATTCAGCGGAATCGCGAGTTCTACAAGGAACTCTACTCGTGGTAACTACAACTTACAGCGGCTAGCGGCAGGCTAGAGCTACAAGCTACGAGTTAATTGTAGGCAAGTAGCTCGTAGCTTCTGCTTGTACCTTATAGCTGTATGTTGTCGTTCAGTCCGGCTTGTGAATCGGACGAATCTGTTTAGCCTGCTGCCGCTTCTTCTTCAGCTGCCGCATCCGCCGCTTCGCGCTCTTTCTTCTTGAGCCCGAGTTTGTCCATGACCCAGGTACCCGGGATCAAGAAAAGCGGCGTAAGAAACACACCCAAAAGTGTGTTCAGCCAAATGAGGGCGAGGTAAAAAGCTATTAAGCCGAGCGACACCCAGAGGGTGCCTAATGGACCGTGCGTTTCCAAGGAATTCTCGCTGGAGGAACGTGTAGATTATAAGGTAGTATGACCCCTCAATCGCCTGTAGTCCAGAAGGTCGATTCGGCCGTTCGAAAATGCCTCGGCAGGGCTCCGGTAGTGCTCGCTATTTCTGGTGGCCTGGATTCGATGGTCCTCCTCGAGGCGGCTTCGCGGTCTTCCGCGAATATCATGGTCGCCACATTCGATCATGGAACTGGGCTTTTCGCCGAGAATTCGGTGAATCTCGTGGCGGAGCGGGTGTCCGAGCTTGGACTGCCACTCGTGACTGGCAGAGCTGGCAAACTGCCCGCCAAAGAGAGCGACTGGCGCGCTGCCCGCCTTGCGTTTTTGCGTGAGGTAGCGAACAGAGAGAAGAGCCTGATCGCGACGGCCCACAATCGCGACGACCAGGTTGAAACGGTTTTCATCCGTATTCTCAGGGAAGCCGGTCCTCGTGGGCTGAGCGGGCTTTTCGCGGATTCAGGCATCCGTCGTCCACTGCTCGCGTTTAGTCGCGCCGAACTTTCGGAATACGTACAGTCAGAGTGCCTGGACTTTGTCGAAGACCCAAGCAATGCCGACAGGACGCACCTGCGAAATCGGGTGCGTCACGACCTGCTTCCGGCAATTCGGCGGGTTCATCCGGAAATCGACGCAGAGCTCCTCGATATCGCACGAAAATCAACTGACTGGCGGTGCGAAATGGACCGTCTGGTCGAGCTGCTGGGTGCTGACCGTCAGGAAAAGGGCGAACTGAGGGTGGAACGTGATAGATTGCGCAGGTACGACGCGAGTTCTCTGCGTGTTATCTGGCCGGTATTGGCCGCTCGCGCCAGCGTGGTGATGGATCGAAGAGGAACCCATCGCGCAGCTGAGTTTACTATTAATGGTATGACAGGTGGATCGATCCAGCTGTCTGGAGGCATCGAAATTTTGATGCGTCGTGACCACTTACTCCTGAGACGATGGCAGCCACAGAAGTAGATCCGCGGCTCCGAGGTCGCGCGCTCAAGCGAATTGCATACACGCCGGAAGTAATCGCGGCTAAGTGCGAAGAGCTCGGCGCCGAAATTACCCGTGCGTATCCAGACGGTGAGCTGCTGGTGCTCGGCCTGCTGAAAGGAAGCTTTATTTTCCTGAGCGATCTTGTACGGCACATCCATCGGCCCATTCACGTGGACTTTCTCGTTGCTTCGAGCTACGGAGACGCCACGGTTTCGAGTGGAACGGTACGGTTGTTGTACGACCCTGAAACCGAGCTGGAAGGGAAACACATCCTTCTCGTCGAAGACATCGTCGACACGGGACGCACGCTGAACAAGCTTATGAATCTCCTCAGCGAGCGCCATCCTGCATCACTGGAAATTTGCGCGCTGCTGCATAAGCACATTGCTGAAGAACTTGAACACGAAACGCGATTTGTCGGATTCGATGCGCCGCACGAGTTCCTTGTTGGATATGGACTCGACCACGCGGAAGATTTCCGGCATTTGCCATACATAGCGAGCCTCGAATAAATGGCATTACCAGCACCGAAAACACCGCGGAAAGCGCCTCAGTGGGGAAAAACCTCAAAGACGTTCGCCTTCTGGATTCTTCTCATCCTTGTGCCCGTCGCGATCACTCAGTTTGTGGGGCGTGGCGCAGGCGAGACGCCGGAGATCAACTATTCCCCCGATTTCGATCGTGAGCTCGATCGCGGGAATATCCAGAGCGTCAGCATCCAGGGCACCGACCTCATCGTTGGTGAATTCAAGCAGAAGGTTTCTGTCAACAAGCGGCCTGTGTCGCGCTTCACTGTGCGCATGCCCGGCCCACTGTCTGATGACGATCGCGCACGCCTGAAAAAGCAGGGAGTATCCATCAAGGCCGAGGCGACACGGCTCGGATTCGGTGGAATTCTCATTTCATTCCTTCCTTATATCCTGATCATCGGCTTCTGGCTTTTTTTCCTGCGCCAGATGCAGGCGGGAAGTGGCAAGGCGTTCTCGTTCGGAAAATCAAAGGCGAAGCTGCTCACTGGCGACACGCCGAAAGTCACCTTTGACGATGTTGCCGGCGCAGACGAAGCGAAGGTCGATCTTCAGGAGATCATCGAGTTCCTAAAGGATCCGGCAAAGTTCACGAAGCTCGGCGGGCGGCTGCCAAAGGGCGCGCTGCTCGTTGGACCTCCGGGAACAGGCAAGACCCTGCTCGCACGCGCAGTTGCGGGTGAAGCGGGGCGTCCATTCTTCTCGATGTCAGGTTCTGACTTCGTTGAAATGTTCGTTGGTGTAGGTGCAAGCCGGGTTCGCGATTTGTTCGAGCAGGGAAAGGCGCAGGCCCCGTGCATCATCTTCATCGATGAAATCGATGCTGTCGGTCGTCACCGTGGCGCCGGGCTCGGCGGCGGTCATGACGAGCGTGAGCAGACATTGAACCAGCTGCTCGTCGAGATGGACGGCTTCGAGTCCAATGAGGGCGTCATCCTGATTGCTGCTACGAACCGTCCCGATGTTCTCGATCCCGCGCTGCTCCGTCCGGGCCGCTTCGACAGGCAGATTGTCGTCGATGCTCCGGACCTTCGCGGACGTGAAGGAATTCTGCGCGTGCACACGCGTGGCAAGCCGATGGCTGAAGATGTGGATATCACGACGCTCGCGCGTGGAACTCCGGGAATGGCCGGCGCTGACCTCGCGAACCTGGTGAATGAAGGCGCACTGCTCGCTGCGCGTCGGAACCATGACAAGGTCTATATGGTTGACCTCGAGGACGCAAAGGATCGCGTCATGATGGGTGCAGAGCGGAAGTCGATGGTCATGAAGGACGAAGAGCGAAAGCTCACTGCCTACCACGAGAGCGGCCACGCGATTTGCGCAATCAAGGTGAAGGGCAACGATCCGCTGCATAAGGTCACCATCGTTCCTCGGGGACGTACGCTTGGTGTTGCGTGGACGCTTCCCGAAGATGATCGGGTGTCGGTTACGCGCGAGCAGCTCGAGGCGAATCTCGTGAAAGCCTATGGCGGCAGAGTCGCAGAAGAATTGGTGTTCGGACACAACCAGGTCACGACGGGCGCGTCGAGTGACATTCAGCAGGCTACTGGCCTTGCTCGACGTTACGTGTCGCAGTGGGGACTATCGGATGCAATTGGTCCAATTCTCGTTGGCGACAATGAGCAGGAAATATTTCTAGGTCGCGAGCTGCAGTCGCGCAGGGAAGTTTCCGAGCGCACAGCCCAGCTTGTCGATTCCGAAGTCACGAGAGTGATCAAGGAAGCGTATGCCCGGTCCAAGGAAGTTCTCTCTGAGAACCTCGACCTTCTCCACCGGGTCGCGGCAGCGCTGCTGGACCGTGAGACACTGACAGGCGATGAAGTAAACGCAATGGCGCGTGGTGAAGTCCTGCCTCCGCGTCCTTCGGGCCCGCCGCCGAGCATGCCGGTACCTGCGGCGGTCGGAGTCAAACAGGCGAAGCCTGCAAAGCCGCCGCTCTTTGGCGGTCCGGAGATCGCGCCGGCGTGAGTCCGAAGTCGAGGCCCGGTCCGTCGCGAATTGTTCAGCGCTGGCGGATCGGAACTCGCGAGATTGTCATCGATCATCCGATAATCATCGGCATCATTAACGTTACCCCCGACAGCTTCAGCGACGGGGGTAATTTTTTACACACTGACGCAGCTGTCGCGCACGCAAGGAAACTTGTAGACGACGGCGCGGATGTTCTTGATTTTGGCGGAGAGTCAACGCGACCCGGAGCCGATGCAGTTGACGATCCCGAGGAAGTGCGCAGAGTCATACCGGTAATTGAAGGTGTGCGCGCCGCGCTCCCCGCCATTCCCATCTCGATTGATACATGGAAGGCAAGTGTAGCGCGGGTTGCGCTCGAGGCAGGCGCCGACATCGTGAATGATGTATCGGCACTACGGTTCGATTCCAAACTGGGCCCCGTCGTCGCAAAAAAGAAAGCAGGACTGATACTGATGCATTCGCGAGGGAAGCTGTCTGAGATCTCTTCGTACAAACACTCCAAGTACAGCGGCGATGTTTGTGACGACGTCGCGGAGGAGCTCAGTGAAAGAGCCAGTCGTGCGCTCGCGCTTGGAATCGCCAAGGAGTCGATCGTCCTCGATCCTGGAATCGGGTTTTCCAAGACAGGTGACCAGTCGCGCGCGATTCTCCGTAATGCAGACCGCCTGAACAAGCTTGGCTACCCGATTCTTGTCGGCGCATCGCGCAAGCGTACAGTTGCAGAAGCTATCAGGGAGGCGCGGGGACTGAGCGACGACGCAGAACTCAGCACCGAATCCCGGGATGCAGGAACGGCAGGTGCAAATGTGATGGCACTTTGCGCGGGGGCTACACTCTTTCGTGTTCACAATGTCGCGGTCAACCGCTCCGCACTGGATGTAGCCTGGCGAATTCTGCGCTAAGGTCTTGAAGTCAATTTCAAGGGAAGCAAGGAGCGCCTATGTTGCCGGCCTCGCGCTGTTGGGTGTGTACACCGCGACCATGGCGCCCGGTGTTACCTACTGGGACGCTGGTGAGTTTCTTGCCGCCATTCATTCGCTGGGGATTCCGCACCCGCCGGGCACGCCGCTCTATATCATTGCCGCCAATGTCTGGGCAAGATTGCTCGGACCGGTGGTTGGATTCGCACGATCCGTAAATTTGTTTTCAGCCGTGTGCGCAGCAACGGGCTGTGCACTGCTCGCAAATCTTTTCGCACGATGGACGCGCGATCCATACGCCGGAGTTGCTGCGGGGATTTGTGCCGGCGCCACATCCAGTCTCTGGCTCAGCGCAACAGAAACCGAGGTGTACGCGCCCGCCTTTCTTGTTGCCATACTGCTGCTCTGGATTGCGAATGAACTATCTGCCACGCATCAGTGGCGATATCTGGTGCTTCTCGTGTACGTCACGGGACTTGGCTGGGCGCTGCATCTAACTTCACTGATTGTAGTTCCATCTGCGGTTGCACTTACAGGTTCCGCACTTGCGCGCGCGCCGCGCGCGGAACGACGCCGAGTATTTCTGGTTTCGGTTTTCGCTCTTCTGCTTGGTGCTTCAGCAGTAGCGTTCATGTACGTACGCGCCCGTCTCGATCCCCCGATCAACCAGGGGAACCCTGGAACTCTGTCGGCAATCCGCGACGTCATTGCGCGTGCGCAGTACGGGCACGTCAGTTTGTTCAATCGCCAGGCTCCATTATATCTGCAGGTCGGCAATTTGTTCGAGTGGGCCGACTGGCAGTTCGCCCTGGGCCTCGATCAGCAGCAGCCGCCCAGCATGCTGCGAACGCCCGTTACAATCCTGTTCGCCATCCTCGCTGGCTTTGGCTTCATGAAGCATCGGTCCCTGGACAGGAAAAGCTGGCGCGCGATGGCGGTGCTGTTGGCAGTTGCGTCCATCGGCGTCGCTCTCTATCTCAACCTAAAAGCCGGCCCATCGTACGGCGCTGGATTGCTGAGATCTCACTCGCTG
>JANLYJ010000181.1:0-15858 GCA_031365555.1 Gemmatimonadaceae bacterium
TGCCAGGTAACGCCTGGGCGTGAAGCAATTCACGACGGACAGTGCCACAGAAAACAAACCGCTTCTTTCGGGAAGTAAGGGTGAAAAGGTGGGGTAAGAGCCCACCGCGCTTCTGGTAACAGGAGCGGCATGGTAAACCCCAGCCGGAGCAAGGCCAAGTAAGCGGCGAGAGAGTCCATCTCGATGAAGACGCCGCGGGTAGGCCGCTGGAGGGTGCGGGTGACCGCACTCCTAGAGAAATGATCGTCCGGGCAATGAAAGTTGCCTGACAGAACCCGGCTTATAGACGTGTCGCGCACTCAGAGGCAGCAGCTCCACGAAAGTGGAACGCTGCCTCTGTTTTTTTAGTCGACCAGCCTCAGCGGCATGACGAGGCACATGTAATTCGCGGGATCCGACCATCCTTCCGGCTCCACCGTCGCTGCCCGCTCCGGTGCCTTGAACGTGAGCTTCACTTCGTCGGTCGGCATGTAACGCAAAATCTCGAGGAGATAGTTCGCGTTGAATCCGATGTCGAGTGGATCACCGTTGTAGCGAATGGGAAGTTCATCCTGCGCTTCGCCAAGATCGGGCGTCTGCACGCTGAACTTGAGCATGCCTGAATTGAAAGAGAGCCGGATGCGGTGCGTCTGATCTGACGCCACGATCGACATGCGGCGGAGCGCGCTCATCAGCGAATTCTTGTCTGCAATCGCAACGCGATCGTTGTCCTTTGGAATCACCTGGTCGTAATTCGGATAAGGACCTTCGATGAGCCGAGTGAATACGGCGGTGAATGGCGAACGGAAGCCGATATGGTTATCGCCTCGCGCAATTTCCAGCTCTTCTTCTGCAGGAAAGAGTTTCCGAACCTGCTCGAGCGCCTTCGGAGGAACAATCAGGTCGCTGGAAGGAGCTTTCGACTCGCCGGCCGTCGCCATTTCCATCTTTGCGAGACGGTGTCCGTTGGTTGCGACCATCCTCATCATGTCTGGACGCAGCTCCCAGAGGACTCCATTGAGGATGGGACGGCTCTCTTCCACCGACACTGCAAAGGAAGTGTGCGAAATGAGCTTCTGCAGGTCACCGGACCGAATGCGCCAGCTATCGGAAAACTTGACTGAAGGAAATGTTGGGAATTCGTCCTTTGGCAGCCCGAGCAGCTTGAACTTGGATCTGCCGCACTCGAGCGTAATTCTCTGTTCATTGACTGCCGAGATCTTCACCGGGGCCGGCGGAAGCTCACGCGCTATCTCGGTCAGCTTCTTGGCAGGGATCGTTACAGAGCCCTGGGTTTCGACGTCCGCAGCTATTTCTGTGCTTACCGCGATATCGAGATCGGTTCCGGATAACCGGATTCCGCGCTCGGTCGTTTCAACGAGGATATTCGCCAGAACCGGAAGTGTTGTCTTTGCGGGTATGCTTGCCGCAACGGCTCCCAGCCCTTCCTGAAGTTTTTCGCGAGATATCGTGAAACGCATCCAGCTCCCCTATGTGGACGAAACAGTGATTCCTGCTGTGTTACTGAATTGAATAAATAAAAGCAGTAGTAGCAGTACGGAGTGTGGACTTGTTGAGAAGTGCTCTAAGTTATGTCGCACAAGCAACTTTCGCCATTCCGAATGTGTGTCTGAAATGTGTACAGTCCCACACTTTCAACATCTTCACAAAGTGTTTTCCAGAGACGTTTGGATATTCCACAGCTGAGCCCGGATCAGCGCACGTTTTGTTGAACGGCGCGCTGCACTTTGTTGACACGATTCTGGAACTCCGGATCACTCGCAATATTCTCAGCCACCTTGTCGATGCTGTGAATCACAGTACTATGGTCGCGCCCGCCAAAGGCATTACCGATTTCCACCAACTGGGTTCGAAGCAGCTCGCGGGTCAGGTACATAGCAACCTGGCGCGGGACGGTGAGAGTCTTTGTCCGGGTTTTGGAACGAAGCCCTTCCGCTGTAACACCCCACTCCCGGGCAACCGCCTGCTGGATGGAGCTGACCGTGAGAGCGCCGTCACCGTTGCCACCCCCGGCCTCCTGGGCCCTCAGCTTATCGCGCAGGGCTTCTCTTGCGAGATCGACATTGATCTCACGGTGCCGAAGTGACGCAAAGGCTAAAAGCTTGATGATCGAGCCCTCGAGTTCGCGCACGCTTGCCGTCACATTCTCCGCGACGAAGTAGATCACCTCGTCGGGGATGGTCATTTCCAGATGGTCCAGCTCGGCTTTCCTTTTAAGAATTGCAACGCGGTGCTCGAAATCGGGCAGCTGGATGTCCGCAACCATTCCCCACTGCAGGCGCGTAACCAGGCGAGCTTCCAGCCCAGAGATTTCGGTTGGCGGCCTGTCACTCGTAAGGACAATCTGCCGGCCGGCCTCGTAGAGAGTATTGAAGGTGTGAAAGAACTCCTCTTTCGTGGAGTCCTTCCCCTTCAAAAAGTGAACGTCGTCTATAAGGAAGATGTCTGACTCTTCCCGATATCTGCGGCGAAAATCGATCCGCGGATCGCCCTGGACACCTTGACCCTGGATCGCGGTGATGAACTCGTTGGTGAATTGCTCGGTGCTTATGTACCGGATCCGGGTATCGGGCTTGTGCGTCAGGATCTCGTGCGCTATGGCCTGCATTAGGTGAGTCTTTCCGGTCCCGGTTGGGCCATAGATGAACAGCGGATTGTAGACCTTGCCCGGCGTCCTCGAGACGGCGTGAGCAGCCGTGGCGGCGAGTTCGTTGGACTTTCCGATCACGAACTGCTCAAAGGTGTATCTATCGTTAAGTGGCGCTGAGATGGCGCCAGAGTGACCAGAAGGTGGCTTTGCTTTAGGCTGGGAATTAAGAAATATGTCCATCTGGGACCGCTTAGCCCGCTCCTCGCTCGCGCGAAAAACAACGGTCATTGGGTGTCCCAGCGCCATTGGAGCTACGCCGGAAAGGATGCTCGCGTATTTCCGGGATCCGAGCTCGGCGGTGAAATCATCGGGGGCCTCGACCAGGAGAGAGTACCCGTCAACACTGACCGGGCGAGTGGGCTCGAGGAAGGTTTTGTAGGCGGCTTCCGTAATTTCGCGCGGATACTCCTGGCGAGCACACGCGAGCAGGCGGTTCCAGACTTCAGTTGGGGTCAGCGACATATCGGGGGGGTCAGGCTACCGAAAAAATGTGGAAAAGTCAATGCAGCCAGATTCGAACTGTCGCGGCCTCACTTGATGTATGTCTGTGTCAGGGTTAGCTTTGAAGGCTCTTTACATGATTTTCAGTAACCTTCTGGAGTAGCACTGATGGGCAAGCCGACTTATCGTCCCCGAAACAAGCGCCGTATCCGTACACACGGCTTTATGACACGTATGGCAACCAAGTGGGGCCGCGAAGTTCTCAGTCGCCGCCGCAAGAAGGGCCGCAAGCGTTTGACGGTCCAACTGCCTAGCAAGTACGCCGGCGTCTAAACGCCTAGCGTTCCCTCGGAGCAAGCGGGTTGTGAGGGACAGTGAAATACAGAAACTCAGACGAACAGGGAAGCGGATGCTGACTACGCACTTTGATGTGCGAGCCTCCGAGTCCCTGTTCTCGCATGGAAGGGTCGGGGTGATCGTTCCGAAATTTGGAAAAACGATCGTTGAACGAAACAGGCTGCGACGCCGACTTCGAGAAATCGCGCGCCTGGTTGTACTTCCCATGATCAACCGCCGCGATGTTCTCATCAAGGCTCTTCCGTCGGCCTACCGCACTGAGTTCAGCACACTCAGCAGCGAGCTTGCCGGGGTTGCGAACACAATTGCCAGTGTCGAGCAATGAGGCAGGCTTTCGTTTTGGTGATTCGCGGATATCAGCTTTTTCTTTCTCCGCTTTTCCCCGCGTCTTGCCGCTATTATCCCACCTGTTCGCAGTACGCGATCGAGGCAATTGAAAAACACGGCGCGGTGAAAGGCTTGATGCTCACAGCAAAAAGAATTTCACGCTGCCATCCGTTCAGTGCCGGCGGATTCGACCCAATACCGTAAATGGACAAACGATTTTTTCTCGCGCTCATTCTGAGCGCCGTAGTGATTGGCGTAACGCCCTGGATCTTTCCATCGGCAAAGCCGGCAACTCCTGCCGGGGCGCCGCGCGTTGACAGCACGATTGCACCGGTGCTTCAAACAACTCAAACCGCCGGGACTCAACCCGTGGCGGGCGCCACAGCGCCGCAGACTACACTCTCATCGGGAATGTCTGTCGCAGCTCCGGTAGTGTCGGACACTCTTTTCGTCCAAACCCCGAAAATCGAATACGGCTTCAGCTCCCTTGGCGCTGCCCCCGTTTCGATTGCTGTGAAGAGCTACGCCAGTCAACGCAAACCCAAGGAACATGTAACGCTGAATGGCGGACGCCTCCCGCTGCTTCGGTATCGTCTTGTTTCGGGACGCGACACACTGCGTCTGGATCAGACGGTGTTCACAAGCTCGCGAGGAAAATCACCGAGCGGGGCTGAGATCGTACAGTTCAGGGGAAACGCCGGAACCGCGGCGGTTACGATTACATATACGCTGGACACCGCGGGCTATTCGTCACGAGTAGTCGGAGAAGTAGTGGGCGCTGCGGCACCGGCGTTCCTGCTCGTCGATCTTCCTTCGACGCTGCCGTCAGCGGAATCCGACACCGTTCAGGACCTCACTCACCTAGCATACGCGTTCAAGCCTTCAAACGACAACGCAAGCAGCATCGGATTTGGGAAACTCGATCCGGGTGAGTCGAAACTGGAGCGGGGTCCACTCACCTGGGCTGCAGTAAAGAACAAATATTTCGTGCTCGGGCTCCTCGAGTCGAAAGGCCTGCCGGCATTTTCAGAAGCCCTTTTCGTCGGTGGTGCACGCAATTCTAAAATTGCAACGAACGCGTCGGCGACGCTGGTGCAGCAGGTCAAGAACGGAGTCTTTGGATTTGACATGTACTCCGGCCCGCAGGAATGGCGGCAGCTGATTGCGACGGGGCGTGACTTCGACCATGTAAATCCGTACGGCTGGTCGTTCATGAGAGGAATCGTGCAGCCAGTGGCGGGTCTGGTCATTCAGTCGCTGCTCTGGATGCACCAGGTGCTCAAGCTGAGCTACGGATGGGTACTCGTCATTTTCGGCGTGGCCATTCGGCTCCTGCTCTGGCCGCTCAACCAGAAGGCGATGCGCTCGCAGCTGAAGCTTCAGGAGATGCAGCCGCGTCTGCAGGAAGTACAGAAGAAGTACGCGAACAATCCGGAGAAACAGCGCGAAGAAATAATGAAGGTGTATCGAGACAGCGGATCCAGTCCGCTGGCGCCGCTCGCCGGCTGCCTGCCGATGCTGATTCCGATGCCGATCTTTTTTGCGCTCTTCTTCGTCTTCCAGAACACAATCGAATTCAGGGGTGTGCCCTTTCTGTGGCTGATGGACATCTCCGTCAAGGATCCGTTCTACATCCTGCCACTACTGATGGGAATCTCGATGTTCCTGCTGTCCTGGGTCGGAATGCGGAATTCTCCTCCTAATCCTCAGGCCAAGATGATGGGATATGTGTTTCCGGTGATGATGACGGTGATGCTGGCCAACATGGCCTCTGGTTTGAATCTGTACTACACCGCTCAGAACTTCGCTGCAATTCCGCAGCAATGGCTGATTGCGAAGGAAAGAGGAAAAACCAAAAAGCCGTAAGGTGATATGCGCGTTACCTACATCGGTCATGCAACACTGCTCGTGGAAGTGGGCGGGCAGACAATTCTTACCGACCCGAATTTCGAGCCTACGCTCGGACGTTTTCTGGCGCGCGTTTCCAAACCGGGAATTGCCCTCGACGCACTTCCGAAGATCGACGCAATTCTACTCTCTCATGCGCACGCGGATCACCTTTCCTTCAAGGCCCTCGACGCGCTGAGAGGAGTGCCCGTCGTGTCGCCCCCGGCAATTGCCAAGTGGCTCGAGAAGCTCGGTTATCCCGACGCTCTCCCGCTGGCGCCCGGTGAAATGGTGCAGTTCGGCGACCTGGAAGTGCACGCTGCTGAAGCGACACATCGTGGAAACAGATATGGAGTAGACAGGTGGCGAAGCGCGGCGAATATGTATCTTTTAGATACTAATATATTCAGCTGCTTTTTTGCCGGGGATACTGCGCTCACACCGGAAACACCTTCACTCGTAGAGAAGCATGTACGAGGGAGAGGTCGGCAGCTCGACCTGGCACTGCTGCCCATAGGCCACGCGCCCGCGTGGAAGCCGGGGTTTCGGAAGGGACATCTGACCGGCTCCGACGCACTTGATCTCTTCGAGCAGCTCGACGCACGGTATTTCATCCCCTATCACTGGGGGACGTTCAATCACGTGACATCAACCGCCTTCGACGCGATCAACCGGCTCCGCGCGCAGGTAGACACACATGCGCGGAAGACCGATGTGAAAATTCTGGAACCGGGAATGTCCTACGAGATAGAATCAGCATCCCGATCGCGCGCGCTGTAGTGCGCGGATCGGGAAGTGCCGCATTGCGTTCGCTCCCCGGAATGGAGGACACGATCGTAGCAATCGCCACCCCTCCGGGAAGGGGAGCGGTCGCGATTGTCAGGCTGAGCGGCAACCGTGCACTTGAAATCGCGAGCCTCCACATCGATCCGTGGATCCCCAGCGCCAACCAGGTCCATCTCGCGGATGTTCGCGATACGGAAAAAAACCTGCTCGACCGAGCGCTCGTTTCAGTATTCCACGCCCCGAATTCTTTTACCGGCGAAGACGTAGTCGAAGTTTCCACGCATGGCGGCGCAATTGTTCCGCAGTCAGTCGTTGCAGCTTTCACTTCTGCCGGTGCGCGACAGGCGGCAGCTGGCGAATTCACCCGGCGCGCTGTAGCCAACGGCAAGATCGACATGATGCAAGCCGAAGCGATTGCCGATCTCGTCGATGCGCAATCGCGATCGATGCAGCGGGCAGCGTTGTCTCAGCTGGATGGAGCTCTGTCGCGGAGGATCCACGAGCTGAGAGAGTCTCTGGTCGAGCTGGAGGCGTTTCTCGCGTACGACATCGACTTCCCGGAAGAGGACGACGGTCCGGTGAGCAGTGAGAAGATCAGCACGCGCGCTGCATCGGTACTCGAAGCACTCCGCACGCTCATTTCAACGGGATCGGCCGGAGAGCTTATGCGCGATGGCGCGGTCGTAGTAATCGCGGGTCCTCCCAACGTAGGTAAATCTTCCCTCTTCAATGCTTTGCTCGGCCATGCTCGAGCCATCGTAACCGATATCCCCGGAACGACACGCGACGCGCTCGAGGCCACACTCGATACAGGTGACTTTCCGATCCGGCTCGTAGACACAGCTGGCCTCCGCGAGTCCGATGATTTTGTAGAGCAGCTGGGAATTGAGGTGAGCAGGAAATACCTTGGCCGCGCTGATGTCATTCTCGCGTGTGCGGAGACAGGCGCGCAGCTAGCAGATACGATTTCCGCGCTGAGCGCACTTGGGGAAACTCCAGTCATACCCGTATTAACCAAGAGCGATTTAGTAGCAACTAGAATCCAATTACCGCCTGCGCTGAATGGCGCCGTAGAAATCAGCACGGTTTCTGGTGCCGGACTGGAATTGCTTATCGCGCACGTTCAAAAAGTACTGAAAGCGGGCTACAGCGTTCCGCCCGACACGCCCCTACTTACCCGCGCGCGGCACATCAGCGCAGTGGGAGTCGCTGCTAGCGAAGTGGAACTGTTCGTTTCGAACTGGAAGAGCGGAAATCTTCCGGCCAGCGTGGCCGCTATTCATGTAAGATCCGCAGTTGGCGCGCTGGAAGAGTTGATCGGGGTTGTCGATGTCGAGCACGTGCTCGACAAGGTTTTCAGCTCTTTTTGTGTGGGTAAATAACGGCTAGGCTGAGGCGGCTGCCGCGTTTCCCAGATTCTGCAAGTCCTGTATGCTCGCTCTTACCGTCCACGCTGGCCCTCTCGAGCTCATTGCGCGCTCGACCATCTTGGCACCTATGTAATACCCAGAGCGTTCGGGAAGCACGTGCTTCTCGAATGCACGCGCTTCGTCGCTCATTCCTCCTGAGAGGTAGCGAAGACGAAGGCCAAGTCCTGATCTGTCGAGATCATCGGTAAGAGCGCGAATAATTACAGGCTCCAATTCACGAACGCGCGAATAATCGCGGCGGTTGTAGCCGTAGTATTCCCACGCCGCGTGCCCAGGCGCGGCCAACTTCGAGAACTGAACAGCGATCCCTTCGTTGATGAGAAGCTCGCGGAGGGAAGCCTGACGCCCTGTATCCCAATACGAGTACGAACCTGCGTCTGCTACGAGACTTTTGAGCTCGCTGCGACTCGTGGGCGACGTGTACCGCACCGCGTGAGCGATTTCATGCGCCAACCAGAGCGGAACGAGCTCCGGGTCAAGTCCAAGACCCTGGGTTTCAGGATTAGCGACGCTTGTGAAGTGTTCAAGGCAGACAAAGGCAACGCCGCGGCCATCGACGACGAGCTCTCCGGCGTTCGCCGCTCCTACTCCGACCATGAGAACGACGTCAAAATCCACGTCGATATCCAGAAGCGATCGGCAGTGCTCTTCTGCGTTCCTGGCGAGCGAAACGATGTCGATACGCTCGAGCATTGTACGTAGATCAACTCTTCCAGCCAGTGCGGCTGAGCGAACTACTTCCTGAAAATGCGGACCGGCGGGATCAAGAACGTAGTTGTGCCAGTACGCCTCTAAGAGACGACGATGTGATTCGAAGTAGCGGAGATAGGCTGCGACGCGGTCAGTACTGTTGTGGACTGCAAAGAAGTCTGGAAGGAGGTTGATGAGCATCAACGACCGGGTCGCGGGTGGTGCGCGTCGCAACGCGCTTTGTTGGCTGCGAGAAGATATGAGTAAAAAATTTTCTCAACAAGGGTTTCGTTTTTCAAAAAAAAAGATTACCGGATTGCCAGGACCTTTGCACTTGGCACAGTTATTCCCTAGTGCATACCTGGAAAGAGTTGCGTTGATAGGGAGACGAGTATGACCACGCTGCGTCAAATACAGCTGCATTGTCCGATCTGCGGGGCGCTGTTTCGCTCGCAGGCGGTAGTTTCCACGAACGCATTCGGCGGGAAGCGAACTGATTTTCACGAGAGAGCTGCGGGAACACAACCGCTGGCTTACCTCGTTCATATGTGCAAAGAGTGCGGCTTCTCAGGCGGAGAACGCGATTTCACGCCCGAAGCAGAGGTGAGCCCACTCGTTCGAGAGCATGTACTCAATCGCCTTGCGCCATCCAAAGCATCGAACGAAGCCACGGGATCCGAGAAGTATGAAGCTGCTGCCAAGGTGGCCGAATGGCAGGGATTGGAGTCGCGCCACATTGCCGACCTCCTGCTTCGGGCGGCGTGGTGCTGCGTGGATGAAGGTGATACCGAAGCCGAGCGGTACTTTCGCCGACAGGCTGCGTGGGCCTTTGAGAAAGCACTCGAGAATTATGACACTGTTCCTCGTGAGGAACGTGCAGTGCTGACTTATCTGGTTGGCGAGCTTTGGAGACGCGTAGGGGACACTACGCAAGCAAACGCGTGGTTCGACCTCGTGCCTGAAGAGATCAGCGATGGGCGCAGCCAGAAATGGATCGTGGATGCTGCGGTGCAGCAGCGTACTCAGCCCCGCGAGTGGTTCAGCTAGCTATCGTGTACCAAAGAGGCGGTCGCCCGCGTCTCCCAGGCCGGGCAATATGTAGCCCTGATCGTTGAGTTCCCTGTCGAGCGCAGCGCAGTAAATCTGAACATCGGGATGCGCTTCACTGAGACGTTTCACGCCTTGGGGCGCTGCTACGAGACACAACATCCGAATTCGTGTGGCTCCGGCGCGCTTGAGCGAGGTTACGGCTGCAGCTGCGCTTCCTCCAGTTGCGAGCATGGGGTCCAAAACGAAGAAATCACGCTCAGCCGTGTCGCCAGGAACCTTGAAGTAGTAGTCGACAGGTTCGAGCGTCTTATGGTCACGATAAAGCCCGATGTGCCCTACGCGTGCGGCCGGCACAAGACGAAGGATCCCTTCCACCATTCCAAGTCCTGCGCGAAGAATGGGCACGAGCGTGAGTTTTTTCCCGCTGATGTGCCATCCCTTCATCCGCTCAAGAGGCGTGTCAACGTCAACCTGATCAACAGACAGATCGATTGTGGCCTCGTAGGCCATCAGCATCGCAATCTCGTCGACGAGCTCCTTGAAAATCTTTGTGGGCGAGGATTTATCGCGGAGAATGGTCAGCTTGTGCTGAACAAGCGGATGCCGGATTATTGTCAGAGTGGGAAATTCTTCGGTGCGCTCTATCATTCCCTGGTTCCCTCGAGCCTAAATTCCTTGCCTAGACCATCTGCACCCGCGGCTGGTGCAAGGGACAAACTAACGAATCCCTTCCAATGAAAGAGTATCAGGCTGTTGTAGTCAAACTGACGCGCAGAACGCGCGAAGACGAAGACACGCTCACCGATCTCCTTAATGAGAGGAGCCGCGGCGGCTGGGAACCTGCTGGTATGTCCCAGGACGCTGAACGTCTCATAATCCTCTTTTCGCGAGAAGCGCTGGCCGAAGGCTGATACAATGGAAATAACATTTGCAGGTGCTGCGCGCGAAGTAACCGGTTCATGCCACCTGCTTCGGGTGAATGGGCACACCATCGCCCTGGACTGCGGAATGTTTCAGGGGCGCAGAAGTGAATCAGACGCGAAGAACCACGTCCTTCCGCTTCCGATCGCCGAGCTTGATGCAGTAGTGCTGTCACACGCACACATCGATCATGCGGGGCGGCTCCCGTTCCTGGTTGCACAGGGCTACAACAAGACAATCTGGGCAACAGCCGCTACCCGTGATCTCTCCGCGATAATGCTGTCCGACGCGGCGCATATTCAGGAGAAGGACGCCGAATTTCTTGCGCGGAAAAAGAAGACTTTCACTGAACCGCTGTATGGGCTTCGTCATGCGGTAAAGACGATGGACCTGATGGTCGGCGTTCCGTATGGAAAGCCCTTCGAAGTAGTTCCGGGTGTTCGTGCGACATATCTGGATGCAGGACATATACTCGGCTCAGCTTCTGTCGTCCTCGAGTGTACTGAAGGCGGTATTACGAAGACCCTGGTGTTTTCCGGAGACATCGGCAGGTCGGGTCTCGACATCATTCGCGATCCCGATCCGCCGGCTGGCGCGGATGTGGTGATAATGGAATCGACATATGGAAATCGCGACCACGACTCGGTCGCAAATGCGCGCACCCGTCTCGGCGAGGTTGTGCGCGATACAGCGGCGAGGGGAGGCAAGGTCATCATTCCTGCTTTTGCGCTTGGGCGCACCCAGGAAATCGTTTATTCACTGCATTCGCTGCAGCGCGAAGGGATGATTCCATCGATTCCGATTTATATCGACAGCCCACTCGCAATCGATACGACCACCGTGTTTGAGATGCACCCGGAAGCGTTCGACATGACTGAAAAAATGGTTCAGACGGTTCCGGAGATGTTCAGATTTCCGCTGGTGCAGTACACGCGGGACGTGGAAGAATCGAAGGCACTAAACCGTGCATCGGGGCCCATGGTAATCATCGCCGCCTCGGGGATGGCAGAGGCCGGGCGTATTCTGCACCACCTTGCGAACAACGCCGCGGACCCGAAAAACACGATTCTCATCGTTGGCTTCCAGGCCGAACACACTCTCGGGCGGCGTATCGTCGAGAAAAGACCCGTTCTCAAGATATTTGGCGACGAAGTCCCGCTTCGCGCGCGCGTCGAGATCATAAACGGATACAGTGCGCACGCCGACCGTCGCGAGCTGGGAGCATGGATTGACGCTGTAAAAGCTAAGTCGCCAAAGCTTGCCAAAGTGTATCTCGTTCACGGAGAGCCGGAAGTACAGGACGAATTCAAGGCTACGCTTACATCCAAGGGGTATTCCGTCGACTGTCCCGTTCCGCACGCAACGGTTCAGTTCTAGCCGCTGCATGAAGCGAAAAACGGTGAAAATCTGGGGGCTGCTCGTAAGCTTTCTGCTGGGCCTGGTAATTGTCTGGCTTGGGTTCGCAGTTGCGGTTCTTGGCTGGGGCGAGCTGGACCAGGCCCGAAAGGCGGATGCGATTGTCGTTCTGGGTGCTGCGCAGTATTCGGGCAAACCGTCGCCCGTGTTGAAAGCGCGCCTCGATCACGCACTCGAGCTGTGGGAACACGGAATGGCTGGCCGCCTGATCCTCACCGGAGGAAAGGGCACGGGCGACACGACGAGTGAAGCGGCAGTTGGTAAGATCTACGCACAGAAGCACGGCGTCCCCGACAGCGCCATTCTGCTCGAAACCGGCGGACGAACTACTCGCGAATCGATGCAAACGGTTGCGAGGATGATGGAGTCTAAAGGACTACGAAGCGCGATACTGGTGAGCGATCCATTCCACATGTTGAGACTGTGGATACTCGCCAGGCGGTTCGGTTTCACACCCTACACGTCACCGACACGCACGAGCCCCATCTCCCCGAATCGCGAACAGCGCTGGAAGTATATTCTCGGAGAGTCGGTCAAGGTGCCGGCGGCATTCTTTTTCGAGAGGACCTGGTGAGAAAAGCTCATTTAGTAAGAAAAGGCTACTTAATCGCTGCACTAGCTGGATTTGCAGCTTCGAGCTCGGCGGGCGCGCAGCAAGTTCCCAGACTGAAGTTCGAGAAGTACACATTGGCGAACGGACTCGAAGTCATTTTGCACGAGGATCATTCAACGCCCATTGTTTCCGTTAACACATGGTTCAAGGTTGGATCGGGTGACGAGAAACTCGGACGTACAGGCTTCGCGCACTTGTTTGAGCACATCATGTTCATGGGCTCGCAGCATGTCCCCGTTGGTGATTTCGACAAACTGCTCGAATCTGCGGGAGCAACGAACAACGGTTCCACTACGGAAGATCGAACCAACTACTACGAGAACCTTCCGTCCAACGCGCTCGCTCTGGCTCTATGGCTTGACGCTGACAGAATGGGATATCTGCTTCCGACGATGGACCTCGCCAAGCTCAACTTGCAGCGTGATGTAGTTAAGAATGAGCGCAGGCAGAGCTACGACAACGTTCCCTATGGTCGTGCGGATGAAACCATTCTCGCCGCACTCTACCCGAAATCGCATCCGTATTCCTGGCCGGTAATCGGGTCGATGGCAGACTTGAGCGCAGCGTCGCTCGATGATGTCAAGGCATTCTTCCGCACCTACTACGCGCCGAACAACGCGACGATTTCAATCGCCGGAGATTTCGATCCGGCAGAAGTGAAGCGCCTGATTGCCAGATATTTCAGCGCCATCCCGCGCGGACCGAAGCTTCCACCTCGCCCCTCGCTAGCGCCCGTCAAGGTTGCCAAGGACACGTTCCTCGTCCTTGAAGACCAGGTTCAGCTTCCGCGCGTGTTCTACACATGGCCGACGGTAAAGGCGTACCACGTCGACGAAGCGCCGCTCGATGTGCTTGGTGCAATACTCGCGAGCGACAAGAATTCGCGCCTGTACAAGCGACTTGTCTACGAGCTCCAGACTGCGCAGAGCGTCAGCGCATTTCAGCAGTCGGGAAGGCTCGCCGGAGTGTTCCAGATTGACATGCTCGCCAAGCCGGGCAACAAGCCAGCCGACCTCGACAAGATTGTCCGCGAGGAAATTCAACGTGTGATCGCCAGCGGAATCACGACGCGCGAGCTGCAGCGTATCAAGAATTCCTACAGGTCTCAGTTCCTGAATCGCCTATCCAGCGTCGGCGGTTTCGGAGGGAAGGCCAACATGCTGAACGACTATAACTACAACGTTGGAACGCCCGATTATGTACAGCAGGATGCTGCGCGCTACCAAAGAGTGACGCTTGCTGATGTCCAGCGCGTGGCGAAGAAATATCTGTCGACCCCAAAAATCGTTCTCACCGTTGTTCCACAGGGAAAAACCGAATTGAAGCTTATATCCAATGGAGGTGGCAGATGAAAAACGTTTCATTCATCGTCGCCTCTCTGATCAGTGCCGCAGCTTTTGCAATGCCGGCAGCCGCACAGGTCGACACAAAGGCGCCGTCACTTGGACCACCAAAGGAAATGAAGCTTCCGCCGGTGATCCGGCGCGAACTGCCCAATGGGCTGGAGCTACTGATTGTCGAGCAGGACGAGCTTCCGGTTGCCGACTTTGTGCTGGTGGTAAAAAGTGGAGGAACCGCCGACCCGGGCAGCAAGGCGGGAACGGCAAATCTCACAGGCTCGATGCTTCGCGAAGGAACGACAACCAGGAGCAGCCTCGAGATTGCAGACCAGACTGCCTTTCTGGGAATTGGACTCGGAACTGGAACCACCTGGGATGCGACCTCGGTAAGCCTGCACACGCCGACAGGAGTTCTTGACTCGGCGCTCACGCTATTTGCAGACGTTGCGCTGCGTCCATCTTTTCCTGCCAACGAGTTCGAGCGGATTCGGAAGAATCGTTTGACCGAGATTCTGCAAATCAAGGATCGCGGACCGTCGATCGCGAATCAGGCGTACGCATCCATTCTTTACGGATCCGAGCATCCGTATGGAACGCCAATGACAGGAACGCAGAAGTCTGTCGAAGGACTTTCTGTTGAAGACCTAAAGGCTTTCTACGGTTCCGAGTTCAAGCCCAACAACTCAACGCTAATTGTCGTAGGCGATGTTCGTCCCGCCGACATCGAGCGGCGCGTCAATGCGCTCTTCGGAAACTGGCAGCGAGGCAACGTGCAGAGGAAAACCTTTGCAAATCCTCCCGCTGCTCAACAGACGATGATCTACCTGATCGACAAGCCGGGTGCACCACAATCGTCGTTTAGAATCGGCAGCGTCGGAGTACCACGTTCTACAAAAGACTTTTTCGCGCTGAGCGTACTCAACACCATCCTCGGCGGCTCGTTCACGAGCAGGCTGAACAACACGCTGCGTGAAGTGAAGGGTTATACCTATGGCGCAGGGTCGAGCTTCGACATGCGGAAGATGGCTGGCCCTTTTACAGCCAACGCCGAAGTCGTAGCAGCAAAAACCGACTCCGCACTTCTGGTCTTCATGAGTGAGCTGAACGCGATAAGACAGCCCGTCCCGAATGATGAAATCATGCGGGCGAAGCGATACACTCAGCTGCGTCTGCCGTGGAGCTTCGAGACAACCCAGCAGATAGCAGCAGGCCTGATTCCAATAGTTCTGTACGATCTTCCGGCAGACTACTTCAGCAGCTATGTGCGAAATATCGAAGAAGTCTCGCAGGCTGACTTGCAGCGGGTCGCAAATCAGTACATCAACCCGTCATCGCTCGCGATTGTGATCGTTGGCGACAGAAAAACGATCGAATCCGGACTCAAGGCGACAAACGTCGGCGCGATATCGATTCGTGATATCAACGGGCAGCCGATTCAGTAGCGGGATCCTGCAGGGCAGCACCGAACCAGATCCAATAGGATTCGCCGGCCACTTCAACAATGTTGTTGTGGCCGGCTTTTTCTATCAGAGCGAATACTCCCTTTACCTTTGCCGCTTCGTAAACCGAAGCTCCCATGCGGGACGGAATGACCAGGTCACTGGTGCCGTGAATAACGGAAACACGAGCACTTAAGGTTCGCACCACAGCAACGTTGTCGAAGTGAATCCGGGAAATCACTTTCCAAAAGGAAGCAAAGACGCGGGCGACTGTAAGCCGAGCCATTTCTCTTGCCGAAGTAAAAGGCGACTGCAAAAGAAGAGTGCTTGTCGGATGTCTGGCGGCGAGCTCTGTGGCGACGGCACTGCCAAGCGAATGCCCGAAGAAGAAAATCTTGTCAGCCGGAACTGCAAGATTTCCCGAGAGGGTTCCATAAGCCGCGTCTGCATCTAGGCTGCTGCTCGCGTATGTAGGGCGTCCTTTGATTCCTCCATAACCGCGATACTCGGC
>JANLYJ010000193.1:0-5294 GCA_031365555.1 Gemmatimonadaceae bacterium
CCAGCAAGGCGCCCTACAGGGTCTACAACATCGGCAACAGCGCACCGGTGGACCTCATGGAGATGATCCGCATCGTCGAGAAGGCATTGGGCCGCGAAGCGAAAATGAATCTTCTCCCTATGCAGCCCGGTGATGTGCCCGCTACGTCTGCGGATGTGGAAGACCTTGAACAGGCAATCGGATTCAAACCGGCAACTCCCTTGAGCGAGGGGGTAGCACGTTTTGTGAGCTGGTACCGAACGTACTACGGGGTGACTTCGTGACCCGCACTCTGCTAGTTACCGGAGGAGCCGGGTTCATCGGGTCTGCGTTGGTGAGGATGCTCCTGACTGCGACGGACTACAATGTCGTCAACGTAGACAAGCTTACATATGCGGGAAATCTCGAATCACTCAACGATGTCGCGGATAATTCGCGGTATTCGTTTGAGCTGGCCGACATCTGCGACGCGGAAGCGATTCGCGGAATTTTTTCACAGCACCAGCCATGTGGAGTGATTCACCTCGCCGCTGAATCGCACGTAGATAGATCAATCGACGGGCCCGCCGAGTTCATTCGAACCAATGTCTTCGGCACCTTTACGCTCCTCGATGAAGGGTTGAAATACTGGAAGTCGCTGGATGATTCGGCGCGCGGTGCATTCCGCTTTCAGCACGTTTCAACAGACGAAGTGTTTGGCTCACTTGGAAAGGACGGTCTGTTCACTGAAACCACCGCCTACCAGCCGAACTCGCCCTATTCTGCGAGCAAGGCAGGCTCCGACCATTTGGTAAGGGCATGGCACCACACGTTCAAGCTCCCAACGATCACCACGAACTGCTCCAACAACTACGGTCCATATCAGTTTCCCGAAAAACTCATTCCGCTCGTGACTCTCAATGCGATCGCCGGAAAAGAGCTTCCCGTCTACGGGAAAGGTGAGAACATTCGGGACTGGCTCTATGTGGACGACCATGCATCTGGGCTGCTGGCGGCGTTCGAGCGCGGCAAGCCGGGCGAAACTTATAATTTCGGTGGGAACAATGAGCGGACTAACATCGACGTGGTTCGCACGATCTGCAGGATCGTCGACAAGCTCGTGCCCGATTCGAAAATCGGGGCGAGGGAATCGCTCATTCGCTTCGTGACCGACAGGCCGGGACATGACATGCGTTACGCGATCGATTCATCCAAGGCGCAGCGCGATCTTGGCTGGATGCCGCGCGAGACGTTCGAGTCGGGAATCGAAAAGACAGTGCGCTGGTATATCGACAACATGACCTGGTGCGAGCACGTGCAGTCCGGCGCCTATCGCCGGGAAAGACTTGGACTGGGAGTGAATCAGTGAAAGGAATCGTACTAGCAGGCGGTTCGGGAACCAGGCTTTATCCGATCACGAGAGTAGTGAGCAAGCAGCTGCTTCCTGTCTACGACAAGCCGCTCATCTACTACCCGCTGTCAACGCTTATGCTGGCGGGCATCTCTGACATCCTGATCATTTCTACTCCCGCTGATCTTCCGAACTTTCGCGCGCTGCTCGGCGACGGAAAACAGTGGGGAGTTTCTTTTTCCTATGCTGAACAACCCACTCCCGCCGGACTCGCGCAGGCCTTCACGATTGGAAAGGATTTCATCGGGGACGATCGCGTCGCACTCATCCTGGGCGACAATATCTTTTACGGAGGCGGACTCGGTGAGCTGCTGCAGACTGTTCATGCCCGGAAAAGTGGGGCGACAATCTTTGGTTATCACGTCAAGGATCCCGAGCGGTACGGCGTCGCCGAGATCGATTCAAGCTCGAAGGTGATCGACATCGTCGAGAAGCCGAAGGTGCCCAGATCGAATTACGCCGTTACGGGACTGTATTTCTACGACAACGATGTCGTGCGCATTGCCTCCGGGATCAAGCCTTCCGCGCGTGGGGAATACGAGATTACCGATGTGAACCGCGAGTATCTGCGCCGCGGCACGCTCACCATGGAAATTTTCGGCAGGGGGATGGCCTGGCTCGACACGGGCACCCACGATTCGCTGCACGAAGCTGCCAGCTTCATCGAGACAATCGAGAAGCGGCAGGGACTGAAGATCGCCTGTCCTGAAGAAGTCGCGTGGCGGCAGGGTTGGATTGACAACCAGCAGCTTGAAAATCTTGCACAGACTTTGAAGAGCAACGCGTACGGCGAGTACCTGTCCAGTCTTTTGAAGGGAGCAATACCATCAGCATGATTGTGAAGAAAACAGCGCTCGATGGCCTGCTGATCATTGAGCCGAAGGTGTTTCGCGATGATCGCGGTGAGTTCATGGAGCTTTGGCGTCATGAGGAATACAAGGCATTAGGAATAGAGAGCACATTCATCCAGGACAACCTGTCTCTGTCAAGAAGGGGAGTGTTGCGCGGGATGCACTTTCAGAATCCCGGCGGCCAGGGAAAACTGGTAAGTGTCCTGGCAGGCGAAGTTTTTGATGTTGCTGTGGATTTGCGTGTAGACAGCCCGACCTTCAAGAAGTGGGTAGGAGTTACTCTGTCAGGTGAAAATCGGACTCAGCTTTTTATTCCGCCCGGGTTTGGCCATGGATTTCTGGTCACCGGTAATGACGCCGTGTTTCTCTACAAGGCGACGGCATTCTACAGGCCAGAGTACGAATACACCATTCGGTGGGACGATCCGGATATCGGGATTCAATGGCCCGGGCCGATCCGTCTCATGTCCGATAAGGACAAGCATGGCCCCTTCTTGAAGGACTTCGGCGAAGACAGGCTCCCGCGCACCCGACCATGAAGCCGGCGGGCAACCAGCGGCCCATCGTCATTACGGGAGGCACCGGACAGGTTGGCTCCGAACTGGTCAGGATGTTGCCGGACCATCGCGTGGTGGCTCCCAAAAGAAGTGAGCTCGACCTTGCTGATCCCGATTCCATTCGTGCCTGCGTGCGCCGCCTGCGTCCCAGCCTGATCATAAATTCTGGGGCGTACACTGCCGTAGACAAGGCTGAGAGCGAGCAAGCTGTCTGCTTGGCAGTCAACGCTGAGGCTCCCCGAGTTCTCGCTGAAGAAGCTGCAGCGCTTTCCGCGCCGATTATGCATTTCTCAACTGACTACGTCTTCGATGGGGTCAAGCCGGCACCATACATCGAGGATGACCCTACGCGGCCGCTGAGCGTTTATGGGAAGACTAAGGAGCAGGGGGAGAGGAATGTCAGAAAGGCAAACGCAGCCGCAATTATTCTACGCTGTAGTTGGATTTACTCGATGGAAGGAACGAACTTTCTTCGCACGATGCTTCGACTCAGAAATGAAAAGGATAATCTTCGGATCGTCGACGATCAGACAGGGGCTCCAACGTGGGCCCGGGAAATTGCCAACGCCGCAGTGACTATCATCAGAAGTGCGAAAAACCCACCGAATGACCTTCACCAGCATTTCCTGACTTACGCAGGCACCTACCATCTCACGGCTGCGGGCAGCACGACGTGGAAAGAGTTTGCGGAGCAAATTTTCGCTGTGACTGACGGCAAGCGGCCTTCCGTCGTCGGAATCAGCTCGTCCGAATACGGCGCACCCGCGCCCAGGCCGCGCAATTCAATTCTTGACAATTCCAAAATCGCCGACGCGTTCGGAATCCGTCTCGCATCGTGGCAGGAGCAGCTGAAAGCCTGCGTGGCGGCCGCATGACACCTCAGACGGGTGCAGTGGAGCTTGATGTCGTAATTGTCAACTGGAATGCAGGCGACACTATCGCGCGGTGCCTTTCCAGTCTCGATGCCGTGGCTCCGCATATTCCTGCGCTAACGGTGACGGTGGTGGACAATGCGTCCACCGACGGCTCTGCGGATCGGCTACTGGCAACCAACTTCGATCTCAAGATCATCCGCAATGACAAGAATCTTGGATTTGCTGCGGCATGTAATCAGGGTGCGAGTGCAGGTAACGCAACTCGGATTCTTTTCCTCAATCCAGATGTTCTTGTCACCTCATCCGACGCGGTGAACAAAACACTCGCGTTCCTGGCGGAGGAGGGAAATGCTTCTGTAGGCATTTGCGGTATTCAGCTGCTCGATGAGGATGGAAAAATTGCGCGCACGCTGTCGCCCTTTCCTACACCATTGCGCGTGCTCGGATGGATGACTGCGCTGGATAGAATTGTCCCGAAAGTGTTTCAGTCGCACTTTCTCCCGGTGAGTGCGCATTACGCATCACACCCTGTTGACAGCATCATGGGTGCATTTCTCATGATTCGCCGGCCGCTATTCAGCAGACTAGGGGGTTTCAGTACGAAATTCTTCGTCTACTACGAGGACGTCGATCTATGTAAGCGCGCTTGGGACGCCGGGTCCCAGTGCTGGTACCTGGCTGACGCTTCGGTGATTCACGAAGGATGCGGAACGACACGGAATATTCGTGCGACCCGTTACTTCTACTCAACAAGAAGCCGGATCATCTACGGACTTCGCCATTTTTCGCCGGTGACCGGTTACCTGGCTGCGCTTGGCTGGCTGGTTGTCGATCCTTTTGTGCGCGTGCTCTACGCCCTCGCTACCATTTCCCCGAAGTCGGCAGCTGAGACGCTCCGAGGGACCGCAATGCTTTGGGCCGACTCAGTGAATTTCCTGGGCGAAAAGCGGGTATGAAGTCTGAGACGCGGACAAGTGTAAGACCGCGCGGCGCCATGTGGATCCTTTTCCTGGCGGGAATGCTCCTCATTCCGTTCTCGTCCGGAACCGAAGTCGCCGTGATGTCGTATGGCTTGCCTGTTCTGCTTGTTCTCAGTCTTGGTTACATCACGATGCAGTTACGCACTCCTGTTCTCGCTCCTGGCCAGCAGATTCCAGCATTTCTCGGTGTGCTCCTCATCGTTGCAATCAGCGCGACAAGTATCTACGCACCGGAGCCGCAGGCTTCGTTCGCGCGCGTCGCACCCAACCTGATTGGATTTTTTGTCTTTCTTTACCTGCTCTCCCCGTTCTGCGGCAAGACGGGAACTGCAGAGCGGTTTGAAGCAGTAGCGAAGGTTTACATCGCGTCCGCAACGGTCGTCGCCTTCTATTATCTGATCAATTTTATCGGCGCGGTGAATGAGGTCGGATTGGCCGGCGTGTTTCTGGATCGCGTGACCGGCGGCATCATCAGCCTGCCATGGGGTGCAACGAATGTCGTTGCAAGCACGCTCCTGCTACCAATGATGCTCACTTTCTATTTTGGCGTTACGGATCCGCGTAAAAAAGTCAGGTCGTACTATTTCATTGCAAGAACTGCGATGGTCGCTACGATTCTGATGACACAGTCCCGTGGTGCGATGCTGTCCGGGGCGTTTGGA
>JANLYJ010000277.1:0-32670 GCA_031365555.1 Gemmatimonadaceae bacterium
CCGTGGCACAACGATCCGGTTCGCGATCCGTCAAGTGACTGCATCTACATTCGCGATGACGCAACGGGCGAACTGTGGAGCCCCACCCCGGCGCCAATTCGCGAAGAATCACTTTATCGTGTGCGGCACGGTGCCGGGTATTCTGTGTTTGACCATCAGCACGGAGACATCCATAGCTCGCTCCGCATCGGGCTGCCCGAGAACGACACGGTAAAGATCTCCATCCTCACGCTCAAAAATTCCGGTTCTACGCGGCGGCGACTGACGGTCACGCCATACATCGAATGGGTACTCGGCGTTCAGCGTGATCAGACACAGCACCGCGTGCGAACCTCATTCGATACGCAGGCGCAAGCAGTATTCGCGCGCAACTACTTCGATGCGCAATTCGCCGAAAACGTAGCGTTTCTGGCTATGAGCACACCGCTGATTGGCTATACGGCAGATCGCCGGGAATTCATTGGGAGAAATGGAACGCCCGCACGACCCGCTGCACTGGAGCGTACCGGCCTCGCCGAAATAGTCGGCGAGACCATAGATCCATGCGCAGCTCTTCAGGCGAGTGTAGAACTGGAGCCGGGCGAGGCACGTGACATCGTAGTGCTGCTGGGATCAGGCAAAGGTGATGAAGCGGCGAGGGAATTGATTGCGCGATTCAACAGTGCGGAGCCGGCAGCAAAGGCAATCGATGGCAACGCCGTCGCGTGGCGGAAACGACTGGATACCGTTCAGGTGCGAACTCCTGTTCCCGAGTTCGATGTTCTACTTAATGGATGGCTGTTGTACCAGGCTCTGTCTTGCCGCATGTGGGCGCGTTCCGCGCTGTATCAGTCCAGTGGAGCATATGGGTTCCGCGACCAGCTGCAGGATGTGATGGCATTTTTGCTGACGGATGCTCCGCTTGCGCGCGAACACATACTACGCGCTGCGGCCCGCCAGTTTGTTGAAGGCGATGTACAGCACTGGTGGCACCCGCAAAGTGGGCGCGGCGTTCGTACCCGGTTCTCCGATGATCTTGCGTGGCTGCCATTTGTTGTCGATCACTACGTCCAGGTTACTGGCGATTATTCGATCCTCGAAGAACAGGCGCCATTTCTTACGATGCGCGAGCTCGGCCCGGAAGAACACGAGATCTACGACCTTCCGGGAATTTCCGAAGAGAGCGCGACCGTTTACGAGCATTGTGTTCGCGCCCTCAATCGCGCTGCAACGGAAGGCGAACATGGCCTGCCGAAAATTGGAATTGGAGACTGGAACGACGGAATGAGCCGTGTCGGAGTTCATGGCCGCGGTGAGAGCGTATGGCTTGGCTGGTTCCTGCATTCCACACTCAGGAAATTCGCAGTCTATTGCGATGCGAAGAGTGACCCACAGACCGCGGTCAAGTTCCGCGATCAAGCTGAGAAATACCGGGTAGCGATCGAGAAATCTGCATGGGACGGTGAGTGGTATCGTCGAGCGTATTTCGATGACGGCTCACCCCTGGGATCACGCGAGAGCGACGAAGCAAAAATTGACGCTATCGCACAGAGCTGGAGCGTTATTTCAGGCGCGGGCGATCCGGAGCGCGCGCGCATTGCGATGGAGTCGTTCAACAAGTATCTCGTACGCGAAGACTCGAGACTGCTGGTTCTCCTTACGCCACCATTCGATAAGACTGCGCACGATCCCGGATACATCCGCGGTTATCTGCCAGGTGTCCGCGAGAATGGCGCGCAGTACACCCATGCCGCCCTATGGGCGGTGCTTGCCACCTCGATGCTCGGGGAAGGAAAGCGCGCATTCGAGTTGTTCCAGATGATCAATCCCGTGACGCACGCGGACACTGAAGAAGCTGTCGCGACATATAAAGTCGAGCCTTACGTTGTGGCGGCAGACGTATATACCGCGGACGGTCAGCTCGGTCGCGGCGGGTGGACATGGTACACTGGTTCCGCCAGCTGGATGTATCGCGTGGCGCTGGAGTCATTGCTCGGATTCCAGAAACGCGCGGGCAAACTGCTCATCGATCCATGCATTCCGCCGACCTGGCCGGAATTCGGGATAACGTACCGTTTTGGGAACAGCGTTTACGAGATATCGATTGTGAATCCGCACGGAGCGGAACGCGGGGTGGCGTCAATTACCGTAGACGGAAAGGACGCAACCAGCGGAATCGATCTGGTGGATGATTCTGCAACGCACCGCGTTACTGTGACTTTGGCGGCTCCGACAAAACCGGACTCAAGCCCACAATAGCGGGACCGTTCATCACCTTGCCGTACGGGTCAAATCGTGACCCGTGGCAGGGGCAGTCCCAGCTCTTCTCCGCCGAGTTCCAATTCACGATGCAGTACAGGTGTGTGCAGATCGCGGAGCATTGATGAAGCGCACCGGCTTCATCCCTGTATGCCGCGATTCTTTTTTTGTTGAGCGTAATCACCGCGCCGGTACCAGGCTGGATCGATTCGACATCAGCGGCTTCTTCGTCCTTGAGGTAATCCCTGTACTGTTTCGCGACGTTCAGATTTTCCTTCGCGAACTCCGGGCTGGCGCGGAAGCTGATCCTGGACGGGTCGTAAAGCGATGACCAATTGTTTTTGCGTCCGAGAATCAGATCGGTCAGGAGAATTCCAGCGATTGTTCCGTGGGTCATTCCATTTCCTGAATCACCCGTTGCAATGTAGATGTGTTCGTCATTGCCGGGGTTCTTGCCGATGAAGCCCATGTAGTCCACTGGCTCCATCACTTGTCCCGACCAGCGATATTCCACTTCTCCCATTACCGGGAACCGCTCGCGCGCCCATTGCTCGAGACGGCGGAATCTTTCTTCTGCATCGTCTGCCTGACCAGTTTTGTGGTCTTCGCCACCGACGATGAGAATCTCGTGCTCTTCGCGGCTTCCGTCTCCGCTCTCCGCTTCCTGCAGACGCACGTAGTGATACGGGTCAGGAGTATCCCAGTAAAGTCCACGCGGTATTGAACCGCGGGGAATACGCGCACCGATCACGAAACTCCGATATGGTGCCTGCTTGGTATGAATGATCACCCAATCATTCACTGGAGTATTTGTCGCGACCACAACATCATCGGCGATTATTACCTGGCCTCCCGAGGTCGTGACTTTCGCTGGCTCGCCGTCTTCAATTTTTTCGGCGTGAGTCCCGCAGTAGATCTGTCCGCCATCGCGAATGATTGCGCGGGCAAGACCGTTGAGATATTTCAGCGGATGGAACTGGGCCTGTCGCGGAAACCGAAGTGCAACACCCGAGTCAAACGAATCGACAGGCACCCGGTCAACCAGCTGGACGTCAGCCAGTCCCGCGCGCTGTGCCGCCCGAAGCTCGTCTTCAAGGACGTCCTTCTTGTCCTTGCCGCCAAGAAACAGGTAGCCATCTACCCGCTGAAAATCACAGTCGATATCCTCGAGCGCGATAATGGACTCAATTCTGTTGATCGCAGCGGTATGGCTCTCAGCAGCCAGGGCAGCTCCACCTTCGCCGTGCATTTTTTCGATCTCTGTATAGCGATCATCGAGCGCTGCTGTGATATGCGCAGTAGTTCGTCCGGTTTCGCCGCCGCCGATCGGTCCATCATCGATGACAACAACTGCACGCCCTGCGCGGGCGAGCAGATAGGCAGTGGTCATTCCTGCGATCCCCGCACCAATAACGCAGACTGTACTGCGGATGTCGCTGGTCAACGGTGGAAGCTGGGGAACTTCGGTGTTCATCCACACCGAGGTAGTGCGTCCCGAATCGGTAGTCATGTGCTCCTGGCGAGGCAGGATGCGTGCCGACTACAGCTGTTCTAAGTCTACGAGAACAGCCCTAAGTGGAGCAGCATCCAGCGCCATCAGCTTGAGGGGAAAAGCGATCAGGCTGTATGGACCTGCGGGCACTCGACGCAGGTCAAGGTTTTCAATGATGCACGCGTTGCCTGCAAAAATCATGTTGTGCACGGGCAGCGTTTTGCTGGCGCGCGGGTCAACAGATGGCGCATCCACTGCGAGCAACTTCAATCCTCTCCCCAGGAGATCACGAGCACAGTCCTCGGAAAGAGTGGGCCAGAATTCGGGAAACGTTCCAGCTGCTACAGTCCGCCCCGTTTTCAACAGAAGCCGTTCGACTTGGACTGGCAGGGAAGGTAGGTCGCGCATGCGTATCTCGCCCTCTAGACTGGTCACGTCTACCACGATGCATCCGCCGTAAAAAGGCTCGAGCGGAAGCTCGTGTGTTCCCGGCCATCCGTCGCGAACATGAAGCGGTGCGTCGGCATGTGTGCCCACGTGTGGGCTCGTCTTTATTGATGAAACATTCACACTGGAGCCGTCCGCAATTGTTCCGGCCCAGCCACAACTAAACGGCGTGTCACCGGGCCATTCCGGAACACCCGGATGCAGCGCAACCGAAATGTCGCGAAGACGTTCCGCCAACGGACTACTTTCCGCGCTTCACGAGCGTCTTTGCGGAGCTTACAATTTTTTCTAAAGTGAGTCCGAGCTTTTCATACAAGACGTCGGATGGAGCGGATGCACCGAAACGTTCGATGCCGAGGATTACATCACCAGTCGCGGCCCATCGACGCCAGGACATAGGATGCGCTGCCTCGATCATGACTCGCGGTACATCTGGTGGAAGCACAGAATCGCGATAGGGCTGATCCTGATCTGCAAACAACTCATGGCTCGGCATGCTCACCACACTTGCGCGAATCCCCTCTAAAACCAGCTGCTCCTGTGCCTTCACAATAAGTCCCACTTCGGAACCACTCGATATGAGAACCACTTCGGGAGCAGAACCTCCAGTCATGACATAAGCACCGCGCGCGAGTCCTGCGGCACTCGCGTATTTGTCACGGTCGATGAAAGCAAGCTTCTGCCGGGTCAGTACCAGCGCCACCGGCCCATGCTTCCGCTTTATTGCAACACGCCATGCTTCCGTTGTCTCTGATGCATCGGCCGGGCGGAGCACTACCAGGCCCGGAATTGCCCGAAGGGTGCTTAGCTGTTCAATCGGTTGGTGCGTAGGTCCGTCTTCTCCGAGTCCGATCGAGTCATGCGTAAACACGTAGATGACATGGCGCTCCATGATCGATGCAAGCCGGATTGCCGGACGCATATAGTCGGAGAAGATGAGAAACGTTGCGCCATAGGGAACAATGCCCCCGTGCAGCGCCATCCCGTTCATTATGGATCCCATCCCATGCTCACGAATTCCAAAATGAAAGTTGCGGCCCGACATATCTGCGGCGGACAGGCTTTTCTCTTTCTTGATGATCGTGTTCGTGGATCCAGCGAGGTCCGCCGACCCACCAATTAGCTCGGGAACCTTTGCTGCGATGGCGTTGATTACAACGCCGCTTGCCGCCCGGCTGGCAACATTTCCGTCCTTGGCGGTAAAGACAGGGAGTGAGCTCTCCCAATCCGCTGGAGCATCACCATTCCAGCGGCGAGTAAGCTCGGACGCATCGGCCGCGAATGCAGTCTTGTATGCATCGAACTTCCTTTGCCAATCTGACTGAAGTGCAGGTCCACGCTCGCCAAACGAACGCCAGTGCTTCAACGCTTCCGGCGCGACGTAAAATGGTTCGAGTGACGGATAGCCGAGAGCTTCTTTTGTGAGCTTGATTTCATCTGCGCCGAGCGGCGATCCGTGGGCTTCTGCGGTGTCGTGCTTGTTCGGGCTGCCGAATCCAATGTGTGTACGAAGGATTATGAGAGACGGTTTGTCGGTAACATTTTTTGCCACCTCGATCGCGCCGTCGATTGCATCGAGATCGTTACCGTCCTCAACCCGCTGTACGTGCCAGCCGTACGCCTCGAAGCGCTTGTACGTGTCGTCACTGAACGTGAGCCCCGTGTCGCCTTCTATGGTAATGTGGTTATCGTCGTAAAATCCGATCAGCTTGCCAAGCTTAAGGTGTCCACCGTAAGACGAAACTTCATGCGAGATGCCTTCCATCATGTCGCCGTCACTGGCAATGAAATACGTGCGATGATTGACAACTTCGTGGCCGGTTTTGTTAAACACGGCACCGAGATGCGCCTCGGCCACTGCCATTCCAACCGCATTGCCAAATCCCTGCCCGAGTGGTCCGGTGGTCGTCTCCACGCCGGGCGTGTAACTGTATTCCGGATGCCCCGGAGTCTTGCTCTCCCACTGACGAAACTGCTTGATGTCTTCGAGAGTAAGCTCGTATCCGGTCAAATACAGAACGCTGTAGAGCAGCATTGACGCGTGCCCTGCAGACAGAATGAATCGGTCGCGATCAACCCAGCCAGGATCGCGCGGATTGAAGCGAATGTGTCTGCTCCAGAGCACGTATGCGAGTGGAGCAAGGGCCATTGGCGTTCCAGGGTGGCCGGAATCTGCTTTCTGGACTGCGTCCATTGATAGGACGCGGACTGCGTTGATACAGAGATCGTCGAGTGGGGACATGCGCCAAAATTAACGCTTCAAAAGTGCCTACGCATTTGGGCCCTGAATTTCAAATGGCACTCGAATGTTTGGAAGCAGCGCCTCAATCTCGAACCTTCTTGGCTCGAGCCAGTCAGGCAACACCAGTGACGAGCCGAGGTCTGATGGCGGCTCATCAACAGCGAAGCCCGGCGGATCAGTTGCGATCTCGAACAACACTCCACCGGGCTCCCGAAAATAGATGGAGTGGAAATACCTGCGGTCGATGGGCGGAGTCACGTTGAGCCCGCGCTTCACCAAGGCTGTTCGCGCAATGATTTGCTCTTCATTGTCTGCTGCGCGAAAAGCGATATGGTGGTTGATGCCTGCTCCAGGCACTCCTTCCCAAAGACCCGGAACGCAGCGGAGGTCGAGGATGGCACCGGGACCTGGGCTATCCGTCGCAAATCGAAAGATGCTCGCCTGTTCTCGCACGGCGCGAAACCCCATGTCGTCTGTGAGCACTTTACCCGTGAGGTCGCAGCTCTCCAGCCAGAGCGTTGCAGAATACAAACCGCGTATCGCATGCTCGCGTGGAACCAATCCCTCCCAAGCTTCGCGCGACTCCACCGACGGGTGCGCCACAAGCTCGCCCAGAAATCCGTCGTTGTCCCTGAACGCAATTACGCGTTCATTGTCGAACCGTGTGGCGGGTTGTTCGAACTGGACACCAAATCGCAGCAGGCGTTCAATCCAGTAACCGACCGAGCCCGGGAGAATTGCAAATGACGTCACAGCCACCTGGCCGGCGCCTTGTCGTCCGCGCCGCGCATCCGGCCACGCAAAGAACGTGAGCAAAGTCCCAGGCAGTCCGGACTCATCACCGTAATAGAGATGGTACGTTGTTGGATCGTCGTAGTTGACGGTCCGTTTTACCAGGCGCAGTCCAAGTACACCGGCGTAAAAATCGACGTTACGCTGTGGATTACTCGCTATTGCCGTTACGTGGTGTATGCCACGTGAGGCAAAACTCACCGCAAGTGGTCCGGGAAGAATCCACGGGACACGACTTCATTAAGTGGTTTGCGCTGAGACGGGGTCTCGCGCTTCCTGAAATCGTCCGGGAGATTTCCCGGATTACCCATCCAGCCAATCGCAATTGCCGCCCATACGTCGAAGTTTTCGCGCGGTACGTCAAGACGATCATAGACGTCTTCGGCACTGAAGCCAGCCATTGCGTGGGTGTACAGTCCGAGCCTGCGGGCCTCGAGCGCAAGTGACATCCACGATGCGCCCGTATCAAAGGCAGCCCAGCGATTGGGAGTTTCCTTACCCTTTGCAATCTTATGAGAAAGTGCGAACGCGAGAACCGGCGCATGATTCGCCCAGACTTGGTTCCGCTCCGTGAGACACGAACGAAAAACGGTAAGCTCGGGATCACGATCGGCGTAAAGGTAGAACCATGGCTGGTGGTTGCTAGCCGATGGCGCCCAGCGGGCGGCTTCGAAGAGAGCGCACAGCAGCTCATGTTGAACTGGTTCGTTCGAGAATGCACGAGGTGACCAGCGGTCCAGAAACACTGGATCGACAGCTGCTTCCGCCGTACGGTCGTTGATTTGGGGAAGTTGATCAGCGGGCGCAGTCATGCTTCAATGAAGTAGCAGCGGGCTCGGATTCACTCCGAGCCCACAAATACTTTACGCCTTTCGAGGCGTTTCGCGGTCCTGCGAGGAGGTTCGTGGTTTGCCGCCTTCGCCACCATATCCGCTCTTATGTTCGTTATCGTGCTGTTCAGGTGTGTTACCTGGATTGGGACGCCCCTCCCGAATGCCCTGATCTTCAGTCACTTCGGGTGCTGCATCTCCATCCGCTTGTTTCTTTTCTGATTTGGATGACATAATTTCCCTCGCTCTGGTAAACCAGAGCAGGAGCAATGGACATGCCGGAACCCGGCGCGATAGATCTGCCCACGAACATTCCAGGAAGCAACATGCTGTACCGCAGTCTCAAGGATGCGGTGACGCTAGCGGAGCTCGTCCAGAATCTTGGAGAGGGCATCTACATCACCAACAGCAATGGTGAAGTACTCGACGCCAATCCTGCATTCATGGAAATGGTTGGGGTCGTCTCGCTCGATGAATTGAGAAAAATTCGCGTGCAGGATCTGGTCGACGCACGAGTGCGCGAAAGGGAAATCGCCCTGGTGGACCAGAACGGCTCCATCAGAAATGTTGAGCTGAAGCTGACTCGTCCTGACGGCCAGGTACGCACAGTATTGGACACTGGCTACGTCTGCCGCGATCCGCGAAATGGTGAAAAAATTTACCACGGAATTCTCGTAGACATCACGGCGCGGAAGGAGCTCGAGAATCAGTTGCTGGAGCTCAGCATTCGCGATCCGCTAACTGGCTGTTACAACCGCCGCCACCTTTCTGTAGCAGAGCGGCAGTGCGAGCAGGATCCGAGCGGGGAATGGGGCTGCATCTACATAGACATCGACCACTTCAAGCTGTACAACGACCAGCATGGACACATCGAGGGAGACACAGTGCTCGTGAAAATGAGCCGCTTCCTGATGCGAAATGTGCGGGCCGAGGAACCTGTAATTCGAATTGGTGGCGATGAATTCCTTATCGTCCTTACAGGCGCTACAGCTGAAGCAACGAAGCGTGTCGCAAACCGCCTGCGTGATGCCGCCCCCGCATCTGCTCCTGTGGCTTTTTCCCTTGGATATGCATCGCGTTCTGCCGGAGAGTCATTCGAGGCAACGATGCACAAGGCCGATCAGAATCTGTTGAACGTGCGTGTCGAAGAACGCAATGACACGAGCCGTCGCTTACGAACTTAGCGGCGAGGATTCAGTATTCGATCGATCTGTGCACGCGAATCCAGCAAGTGAGCGCGCGTCGATTGGTCTGAGGCACGAGGTATCGCAGCCGCCAATTCAGAGTCGAGCTTAACGAGCTCGCTGCGCAAAAGGGCGCGTGCGTCGAGATTGGGTCCTGCTGTAGCGGTGGATTGACGGCGTGTTGGCTCGCCGCCGGGAATGATCAGGATTAGAGCCTGCGTCGTTCCTCCGTTGATCTTCCCGTTCGCCTGGCTGAGATACGAACGCTGCAGGTTCCTGCGGAGAGCGTCGATCGAAACCGACGGAGCGCGCAGCTCGCTCCACAATCCGCGCCGCAAATCGGAAAACATCTCGCTCAACGGATACGCGTGACTGGAAGACATCGAGAGCGCCTCATATTCGGTGAGACGGAGCAGGCGGTCATTTGCCAGCAGATCGGAAAGAAGTGACGCCTGCGAAAGCGACAGTCTTCGAATTGCGCCTTCGGGCTCAATTCGACGCAGCACCCTTTCGTCGAGCAGGAAGCGCGGTGAAGTGAAGCCGTTGGCAAGCAGGAAAGTCATTGCGTCTTGTTGCCTACCCTTCGACACGGGTACAAAGCGCGCGCCCGGCTGATCGTTGCCCTTTTCCTGTGCGTCTACACCGCCAATGACTCCGACTACATGTCCAAGCTCGGTGCGCCACTGTTCAATCAGCCTGTCATAGAGCTCATCGAGTTCGGCGTTGCCGCGGTCTGAGCTGAAGGCGGCGGTAAGGAGATTCGTGGCGATCCTGCGTATGTTCCGAAGACCGAGCTCTGTTGCGCGAACCGGATCGGAATCGCCGACAGCTTCGCGTAATTCTCCCACATCGGCGTCGTCGCTCGCAGCAGATGAAAACCTCAACCAGGGAATTGAATCCTGTACTCTCGCCCACGCGTCGAGAGTAGGCCGCTCGGCACCTGCAGTCGGAACGGCGAGTGCTGAGTATCCCCACCTGATAGCGAAAAGGTCATACGGGCCGACACGCGGAATGAGATCTTCCGGAGCTATCCGGTCTTCCGGTTGGGCGACATAGTTGAAGCGCGCATAGTCCATGATGCTCGGCGTGTGCCCCATTCGGCGAACGAACGACGCAGTACGAATACTGTCGAGCGGGTAGAGTGAGCTGGACTTCATGTTGTGCTGAAGCCCTAACGTATGTCCCACCTCGTGTGATACCACATACTCCACGAGCCTTCCCGTAAGCGAATCGGGGAACGGGAATGAGCGCGCACGTGGGTCAAGCGGGGACACCTGACTGAAATACCAGTTCCGCGTCAGGTTGAGCATGTTGTGGTAGAGCGAAATCGAAGCGTTCAGTATTTCGCCAGAGCGAGGATCGTGCACGTGCGGTCCAACGGCATTCTCGAGAGTAGCAGGAACCCAGCGGATGACATTGTACCGCACATCTTCCGGTGACCAGTCAGGGTTAACCGAATATGGTGGCGCATCCTCCGCCCTGATCGCATTGGAGAGACCGGCTGCTTCAAATGCCGACCGCCACTCCGCCACTCCCTTCTTGATCCAGGGCACCCACTGACGCGGGGTTGCCGGATCTATGTAAAACACAATTGGAGTCACGGGGTCAGACATCGGGAGCTCGGGATTCTTTTTCTCGAGTCTGAAACGCGTGATGTATCTCAAAGCCTTTGCACGCGCTCCCGATACTCCAAAATCTGTTCTACTCACTGAGTAATAGCCAACACGCTCGTCGAAGATGCGGGGACGCATGGACGGCGCAGGTAAACGAATCATGCTCCAGTGTGCCACGATGCTGACGGCGGGTATGGGCCCGCTCCGACCTTCCGCTTCAGGCGTGGCCGTCTGTGTTGCTTCGATCTCGATGTTGTCCGGAAACGAAGTGACCTTCTCAATGAACGAACGCCGTTCATCGAGATTGCCACGGGCTCCCACGAACTCGGGAACGCTGGTGGTATACAAACGAGTCACGTCAATTACAGGCGCGCCATCGGAACCAATTGTCTCGATCGGGAAAATCGCGACTACTGGTGGATAATTCGATTCAGTGACTGCGCGATAGATTGGAAGGGCGCTGTCAGCGGTTATTTCGTAACTGACGGAACGAAGCAGTATGCGGTTTCCCTGTCGCTCCCAGCGCAGCACCCTCTGAGTGAATTCGTCACCTGTCTGTCCGGCGTCTAATGCGGTGCGCGCGAAGCGACCGACAAGGAGCATGTCGCGATTCAGCTGTGCGGGCGGAATCTCGAAATAGAGAGTGTCGCCGGCCCTGTGTGTCGTGAATAGTCCGAACCGTGTTTTGACAGATGGACCGATGACTGCGGAATAAGGCTTTAGACCACCTGTGGATTTTGACGGTGCGGCCGCAACTGGACCTGGCGGTGGCTGCTTGTGGAAGGGAAAACGGGAGCATCCGGATATCGCCGCGCCAGTCAGAGCAATGGCGACAAAACGCGAAAGCATCACAGCGGCGTTACTGCCATCCCCATGGAGTGATATCCCTTGTCGACGTAAAGAGTCGTACCGGTGATACCACTTGCGAGTGGACTCGATAGAAATGCAGCTGCAGCCCCAACCTCTTCAGGCTGAAGAGCACCGGGCAGCGGTGAATTCTTCGAACAGTATTCCACCATCTTGTCGATAATTCCGATCGCGCTTGCTGCGCGCGAAGCCCAGGGTCCAGCTGATATGACGTTGACACGTATGCCGTATTTCTGTCCTGCCTCAAAAGCCAGCGTCCGGGTGTCGCTTTCAAGTGCCGCCTTCGCGGAGGACATTCCGCCTCCATACCCCGGGATCACTCGCTCGCTCGCCAAGTAAGTCAGCGAAGTAAACGACCCGCCCTTTCGCATCAGCGGGCCGAGATGCGCTACCATCGAGACCAAGGAGTATGCGCTTACACTCACCGCGGCGAGGTATCCACTTCGGCTTGTTTCCATCAGGGGTTTTTTCACTTCAGGTCCATTCGCCAAGGAATGGACGACGATGTCGAGCGGTTGCGGTCCAAAATCCGAGATAAGTCTCTGCGCCAATCCGCCGACGGAAAAGTCACCCGTTTCGCGGTAGCGCTTACTTGTACGGATATCTTCGGGAGCATCGTCCAGGGTATCGAAGGCCGCATCCAGCGGATAAATCTTTTCAAAGTCCAGAAGAGATCCGTCGGAAAGCTTTCGCGATTCATCCATCTTCCCACGTTCCAACAAATTGAGAAAGATGTTCAGCGCGGGTGGCCAGGTACCGACGACTACGCTCGCCCCGGCCTCAGCCAGCGATTTCGCAATAGCGAACCCAAAACCACCGTCATCTGCCACCCCGGCGACGAGCGCTCGGCGGCCTTTAAGGTCAATGCCTAACATTATGGTGATTGTCGCCGATTATACCGTCAGAGGCAAGGGGTAGGAGAGTTGCATATTGTTGAGGTTATGAAACAGCTACGACTTGCTGCATTCCTGCTCATGTGTGCAGGCAGTGCCGGTGCACAAGCCGGTGACACGATTGCTAAGTCCACTCCTCTCTTCGTGCCTCGGGACTTGGTGACCATTGGCGCCTTTGCCGCGGCCACCGGGGCGGCCTGGCCCCTCGATCAACGGCTGGCCCGCCAGATACAGCAGCCTCGGAGTCAGGAAAACAAGTTTCTCCGTAATGCGGCGACCGGGTTCCGGCTCATCGGGCAGCCCGGTTCAATCGGCGTATCCACCGGGTTGTACCTGGTCGGGCGCATGAGTGACAATGCGCATGTCGAAGACATGGGACTGCACGCCACCGAATCGATTCTCATTGCGAACCTGGTTGCGGTCGGAATAAAAATCGTTGCCGGCCGAGCGCGGCCTGAAGTCGATGTGAACAATCCGCGCGACTTTCAGCTGTTTCGCGGATTGAAGGGAGGAGAGTTTCAGTCTTTCCCCTCCGGACATACTACGAGCGCATTTGCCTTTGCCGCCACCATCAGCAGCGAACTGGCGCGGTGGCAGCCAGGAACACGCTGGACTGTTGGGCCTGTGCTTTATACGGGCGCCGCGCTCGTGGGCGCATCGCGCATGTACAACAACAAGCACTGGGCGAGCGATGTTCTGGCTGGTGCAGCGATAGGTACCTTCGTGGGAACGAAGGTGGTTCGCTTCCAGCACTCCCATCCCGGTAATTGGCTGGACAGAAAATTCCTGAGTGTGGGAATTACAAAATCGAGCGCCGGGCTGGCGCCAATCCTTTCCTTCCAAAAGCGGTAAAGGATGCAGCTGAATGGAATCTTCATCGTTGCCGATCTGAATACCGTGGTTGCTGAAAAAATTCGGGAGATCAACGTGCGCTTCGATCCAAAACTTGCTGCGTCCAGGCAACCGCATGTAACGATTACCGGATCGTCAGGCGTCGGTCCAATTCCGCCCACGGTAGAGATTGCGGAAATCGAACGAAGACTTAGGCCAATCGCAGATACCACCCGTCCGATGCAGCTAAAGTTTGGGCGACCGCAGCGGTTTCTGCAGAGTGAGATCGTGGTTCTTCCGCTCGACCCTCACGGCGAGCTGCGCCGGCTGCATGACAGAATTGCAGCCAGCGGTATTCCGTTCACGCGTGCCCGTTTTACATTCACTCCGCACTGCACGCTGAGCCTCTATCCGACGCTTACGCCCGAGGCGGCACGACACCTGCTTTCGGTTCGAATCGACGACGAGGTGACACTCAACAGAATCGATGTGTACCACACCAACGATCCGCAGCCGGCGCGCAAACTTCTCGAACTTCCACTGACCGGTGAAACTTCAGCGGATTGAGCGCGCCTGGCGCTCCGGGTGGATGCATACGATTGCACGGGCGCTGCCCGGCAGTCGCACCGAGTCTGCGCCGCAGTGGGACAGTCGTGACTGGCGCATCCTGTTTCTGCGCTACGAAAGAATCGGCGACCTGATCATGTCCACCGGGGTGATCCGTGTCATTGCGCAGTCACAACCAACGATCAAGATCGACGTTCTGGCAAATCCGACAGCGCTTCCGGTTTTGGAGAACAATCCATATGTGAGCCGCGCACTGGCGCTGAATCGCGGGTCACTGCGAAGCTACCAGCAGACGATGCGCCGTGTGCGGGCAGGCGGATACGACGTAGTTGTAGACGGAAGATTGAACAATCCACCGATCTTCACGTCCACACCGCTGATCATGCTAGCGTCTAGAGCACGGTATCGTGTCGGGGTTTCAGGCGGAAACAACGATTTGATTTACAATCTGCGCGCGTCGCCGTATGACAGAAACACCCACTACGTCGAAGGTTCAAAGGAGCTGGGGATTCCGTTCGGAGTCGATCCTGGTTCTGTGGATTGGCAGCCGGAGCTTTTCCTGAGCCCGGTGGAAGCAGCCCGCGCCGATGAACATTGGCAAAGAGCTGCAGCGTTAGCCGCCGGCGGGAATGGCAAGCGGCTTCTCGTTAATCTTTCCGCATCCGAGCCCAAGCGCAGATGGCCTGACGGAAAATTCGCGGCCGTACTCAGGAATATCCGCGCTTCACATCCGGAGATGCCAGTTGTGGTGATGGGACTTCCGAGAGAGTGGGAGAGCGTCAGCTCGGTTGCGAGTGGAGTTGAGGCACTGGCAGTGGCCACTCCTCGATTGCGCGATGCGTTAGCGCTTGTGGGCCGGTCCGATATTGTCTTTACTCCGGACACAAGCATCTCACACGCAGCTTCGGCATTCAAGAAGCCGTCGCTTGTATTGCTCAAACGCGAACATCGTCCATACGCGCCATACAACACCCCCGGCCGCGTTCTTCTCTGGAACGAGAATGAAATTGCCGAGCTGCCGTACGAGCGCGTGCTGTCGGAGATCAACGCTGTGATTGCCCAGTACGGAGCCGGTCCGCGCCCGTCCTGAAATGAAAACGGGTCCCATCCCGGAACCCGTTTGCATTACTCCGGCTGTTACGCAGCTAGTTTAGCGCGACGCGAGCCGTGCGCGTGGGAAAACGTGTCTAATGCTCCTTAGCAGGGAGGTGAGCGGCCGCGGCCGGGAAGCATCGAGTGCGAGAAGCGTGGGCTTGTGGAGAATGCTGTTGTCGTCGTTGACCAGGACCAGCTCGATCACCCTGTCCACGATAAACCCTTCGTCGATATTCAGTTTGGGATTCGTGACATCGGGTGGCACGTCAAAGACAACAGTCGCAAAGAGCGGAGCGTGGCTGACAGAAATCTGCTCCTTTATCGGGGAAGCATAGGTCGGTAGCTGGCCTGTGATTTTCTCCGCTTCCACACTGCGTGCGTATCTGGCGCCCGTTGCGTCAATCAGTTCAGCGCGAGGGTGATAAAGGGTCATATCAAGAGCAGGATTGCGCGCGCTGTTGTGAAATTCGAGTGTTACGATCCAGAAAGCGCCTTTGGCAGTTACTGACTGGCCCTGCCTCGCAATGCTCTTGGCTGATTCGACTTTTGCCACCGATACTCCAAGGTGACAATCCAGGTAGAAGCCACAGAACCACTTCACTTCGCCCTTACTGAGAACGCGCTCCTGGCTCGCCATCGCGGCAGTGACCAGTAGTGCCGCATAAACGCACAGGACCACAGCGCCGACGCCGGTCACAGCCCGCAATGCATGGCGATTCTTTTTGCGCCACGCAAAAAGACCGACCAGGGCCAGGAAGCCGGTGAACAGAACAGTTAGCAAGAAGAAAATCGCATTTCCACCACCGACGAACACCTGCATCGTGGACACCTCATTTGCGGGTTGGCCAACGGCGTACAATACTCAAAGTAGCCCGTGTCGTCAAGTACTTTGTATTACAAAGACAAATCCGGTCGCTTTTCAGGTATTTTTACCAGGTCGAGCTACGTTCTAACCCGTCGAACAGAGGATGCTAGGTGCCACCGCAATTCATCTATGTAATGAAGGACCTGAAGAAGGTCGTGCCCCCATCGCGCGAGATTCTGCGCGGGATATGGCTTTCCTTTTACGATGGCGCAAAAATCGGCGTGCTTGGATCCAACGGAGCCGGAAAGTCGTCGCTGCTGCGGATCATGGCTGGGGTAGATCCGGATTTTCAGGGTGAAGCATGGGCGAGAGAAGGCACCAGGATTGGCTACCTCCCGCAGGTGCCGGAGCTGGATGAAACCAAGAACGTAAAAGAAAATGTCGAGGTTGCGGTTCAGGCCACCCGCGACCTTCTGAAAAAATTCGAAGACATCTCGATGAAGTTCGCCGAGCCGATGTCGGACGAGCAGATGACGAAGCTCCTCGAGCAGCAGGGAAAAGTTCAGGAGCGAATCGACGCATTGAACGCGTGGGAGCTGGACCGGAAAATTGAAATTGCCATGGACGCCCTTCGGCTTCCTCCTGCGGATGCAGATGTGTCGAAACTCTCAGGCGGTGAAAAGCGTCGCGTCGCTCTATGCCGAACGCTGCTCGAAGAGCCTGACATGCTTCTTCTCGATGAACCGACAAACCACCTGGATGCAGAATCCGTTGCCTGGCTCGAGCGGTATCTGGCAGAATTCCCCGGAACTGTCGTTGCCATTACCCACGATCGTTACTTCCTGGATAATGTCGCCAAGTGGATCCTGGAACTTGACCGCGGACATGGCATTCCATGGGAAGGCAATTACACGTCGTGGCTGGATCAGAAGAAAACGCGTCTCGCAACTGAAGAAAAGCAGGCGTCAGCGCGTCAAAGATCTCTCGAGCGAGAGCTTGAGTGGGTAAGACTCGCGCCGCGTGCGCGGCAAGCGAAGAGCAAGGCAAGACTGCAGTCGTACGAAGAGCTGGTGAGCGAAAAGCAGAATGAAAAAATCGCTCAGAATGAAATCATCATTCCACCGGCGCCACGGCTCGGCAACGACGTCGTCATAGCAAAGGATCTTTCGAAAGGCTTTGGCGACAAGCTTCTGTTTGATTCATTGTCCTTCTCACTTCCACGCGGAGGAATTGTCGGCGTCATCGGACCCAACGGCGCGGGAAAGACAACATTATTCCGGATGATAGTCGGCTCTGAGAAACCGGACTCTGGTTCGCTCAAGGTTGGCGATACAGTGCAGCTCGCATACGTCGACCAGGACCGGGGACTGGATGCATCCAAGACAGTTTACGACGAAGTCAGCGGCGGGCTGGACATGATCCAAGTCGGAAAGCGCGAGATTAACGCGAGAGGATATCTCAGTTCATTCAACTTCAAAGGTGCGGATCAGCAAAAGAACGTTGGCAAGCTCTCCGGCGGAGAACGGAACAGGCTGCACCTTGCCAAGCTGCTGAAGAGCGGCGGCAACCTGCTGCTGCTTGACGAACCGACAAACGATCTGGATGTCGATACGCTGCGTGCGCTCGAAGAGGCGCTTCTCGACTTCAGCGGTTGTGCCGTAGTCATTTCCCACGATCGCTGGTTTCTGGACCGCGTTGCAACTCACATCCTCGCATTCGAAGGCGAGTCCGAAGTGGTCTGGTTCGAGGGAAACTACCAGGCGTATCGCGAAGACCTCAAACGCCGCAAAGGCGTGGATGCCGATCAGCCGCATCGGATTGCATACAAGAAACTCGTACGGTAGATTCTCAGCATGATCAACTCGGCCGCCCGCACCTATTCCTATTACTACGCAACCCGTCCCACGGGGTGCGGTAGTAGGCTTACGCGCGTGTAGAGCGAAGCTGAATCCGATCACTGGCCCGTGGGAAATTCCCACGGGCCTTTTTTATTTATATGCGGAGGCAACTTGAAAGCGCCTGTCATGTCAGAGCAGCACACATTTCCCGATTTCATGGATCAGGACTGGGATAGCTACACGGCGGAAGACCACGAGGTATGGAGCATCCTGTACGAACGGAGAATGAACGCGCTGCAGACGACCGCGAGCATTCTCTTCCTCGAAGGCGCGGCAGCAATTGGACTTTCTTCACAGCTCGCACCAAGTCTTGCTGATGTAAATAGTCGGCTCGCCAGGAAGACTGGATGGTGTGCGGTCGGCGTAGCCGGATTTATTCCCGCGACCCAGTTCTTTCGATGCCTGGGAGTACGGCGTTTTCCCACTACGCTGAAGGTGCGACCCCGCGCGCAGCTCGACTACCTGCCGGAGCCGGACATTTTCCATGACGTGTTCGGCCACGTCCCGTTGCATGCGGACACTGTATTCGCTGATTTCCTTCAGCGCTTTGGCGCACTTGGCGACGCCTGCGAATCTGAAGAGCAGACTCAGGCTCTCGCGCGCCTGTTCTGGTATACGGTGGAATTTGGACTTATCAAGGAATCAGGCCGCACCCGTGTCTACGGAAGCGGCCTGATCTCATCGCACGGGGACGCAGCAAACGCTCTAAGCGACAAGTGTGAGCGGCGGCCTTTCGTGCTTTCGGAAGTCATCGGGACACCATTTCGTACTGACCAGATCCAGCCCGTGCTATTTGAAATCGAATCGTTCAACGATCTCTTCCTCGCGGTGGAAGAGCTCGCCCAACAGTTCCGCTCATGAACTATTTCCCGGGCGGCAGTCCCCACGCCTTGACTACCGCCTCGCCCATGCGCGCCATCGTTAGCTCAGCTTCATGATCAACCACCCACCGCTGGTCAACGTTCTTTTGGGTCAGCACGCATGCAACCACGCGGTTACGGAGATAAAAAAGTGAACACTCGGTTCTAACCTCATTGCCCTCGCCATCCTTGTGTGCGGCCCGGACGCCGCCAGCGTAGCGCTGCAGCATTCGATCATATGTGTTGTTTTCGAGCAACGCGAGCATGATTGAATCAGCCAATGGACTGACTGCCTTTCCGCGCGCCAGCAGCTCGAAGAGACGGGCCATCTCATTGGGAGTAGTGACACCAAGTCCATACTTCACAGAGCTGTCCATCGCGACGCTCGAGCTACGTAAGAAGGACTTGGAATGCACCCGTGTCTGCTTCAAGCCGAGCGAGTCCATCTTGTCCCAGACACGCCGGATGATAATCCGGTCGAGCAGCAGATTGGTTGCCGTGTTGTCGCTGATAGTGATCATCAATGCAGCTGCATCGTTGACCGTGAGGTTCAGTCCGTTGTGCAGGTACTGAAGAATCCCCGATCCCGGAACCTGATCGATCTTGAGCATGCTGATCGGATCGTCCAGCGAGAGCATCCCCCGGCGCACGAGGTCATGCACGGTGACGAGGATCGGAACCTTGATGAGGCTTGCTGTCGGGAACTTCTCATCGCCACGAAGTGAGAGTTTATCTCCATTCTCGACATCGATGATGCTGTAGCCCACCACACCGTGGTGTGCAGCTGCAATCGAATCAAGCGTGCGATGAAGAGATGCCGTATCGGCATGAATGAATGGTGCCGGCTTCGGCGCGGCGGTTTGCTGCGCACATGCAACCACGGGCGCGATGAGAAGCGCCAGAAAAAGTTTTTTATCCAAGGAAAACGCACCCCGATGCTTTTTGTTCAGGAGAATAAATCGCGGCGATTTCCTCCTGCAGTTTCTTTGTCGCTGCCGCGAGCCGATCGAGAGCAGTTTTCGCGGCTCCCATGATCGCATTGATTTCGGCGTCGGACTTTCCCGCCGCCTTCGCTTCGCCAGCCTTGATTAGCGCCGCCTTGGCCGCCTCGATGTCTGCGCGGTTGTTAACTGCGAACGCGGAGTCGAGTGAAGCAATCTGCCTTTGCTGCGTTGCGGTGAGCGGTGGGAACTTCGACCTGTCACATGCCGTTGGAAGCTGAGACTGAAGCCAGGCATTCTGCTGTGGAGTCAGGATTGCAGCGAGACTCTTTATCAGATCTGCATCTGAAGCGGCGAGACGCTGTTGAATCGGCCTTGCTTCGTCAAGAATGGTTATGATTTCGCCGCGCGGCCGGCCGGTGTTGATGGCATTCATCGCGCGTGTAGCTACACTGTTCAGGGCGTCGCGATCGGATCGGGTTGCGGCCGCGTGCGCATCGACCAGCTGGTTCAGCCTGGCACGTTGCTCGTCGCTGAGCTTGAGGTTGTCGGGAAGCTTTTCGAGTAGCGCGACTTCGCGAACGACAGTTACGGTGCCACTCAAGCCGGTTTGACTAAGCGCGAGTGCAGCGCGAATCAGATCTTCGGAATCGAAGTTAGGTGTGGTGGCGTCAGGAGCACTCGAGCACGCCGCCGTAAAAAGCAGAGCGGCGATCGCCAAAGTTTTTTGCGCAGACCTATTCAAGTTGTTGAGCATATCCAATACTCTCGTCTACCGGGACGGGGGTCAATGGCCCTGTTAGCCAATACTATAGTATAAGAAACCCCGAGACCGCTTTTTGCCATATCGGGAAGTACACAACCGAAACAGCAGAGGAATAGATGAATGAACGAATGATTAAGCGGGCGCTCGTTATCGGTTTGGCGATGCCCGTTCTTGCGGCATGCAACAAAAGCGATTCCGGCGCAGCTGCCAAGGCGGATGCTGCAGTTGGCACTGCCGGCGCCGGCGCGCAGGGTGCGATCAACAGCGAGACGGTGGGCGGGGGACTGAATGATTCCAACATTTTTTACGTCCTCGACGCAGCAAACATGGGGGACAGTGCCAAGGGCGCACTTGCCTCGACCAAGGGAACCAGCGCTGAAGTTCGCGCATTTGCAAAAATGATGGTTCGCGATCACCACACACTGAGGCAGCAGGGTCAGGACCTCTCGAAGCGCCTTGCGATTCAGCCGACACCGCCGACCGGCGACAGCCTGCCTGCCAAGCTCGACAGTGCATTATCGAAACTGACTGCGGCCGCCAAAGGTCGGGACTTCGACAAGGCGTATATGGACCACGAGGTTGCAGCACATCGTGAGGTGCTCACGATTGTAACATCGGCAATGAGCATGACCCGCAACTCCGAGATCAAGAACCTTATCCAGAACGCCGCACCTATCATTCAGGCGCATCTGGACAGGGCAGAGACAGTTCAGAAAAACCTGCAGAAATAAAATTGCCCAGCGGCGTAATATTCGACATAGACGGGACGCTGGTTAACAGCAACGATGCACACGCGTCCGCCTGGATCGATGCACTCAAGGAATTCGGGTTCCTGGAAGTCACGTTTGACTCTGTTCGCAAGATGATTGGAATGGGCGGCGACAAGATCCTTCCAGACGCAACCGGTCTCAGCGAGGAAGACGAGCGTGGAAAGAAACTGCTCGACCGGCGCAAACAAATCTTCATGGAGTCATACCTTCCGACGTTGCGGCCATTCCCCTCCTCGCGTGCGCTGGTTCAACGCATCAAGCAGGAAGGAATGCTCGCGGTTGTTGCCTCGTCAGCAAACAAGAAGGAGCTAACGCCCCTCCTTAGAGTCGCGATGGTGGATGACCTGATGGATGCAATAACCTCTTCAGATGATGCGGAGGACTCGAAGCCGGACCCGGACATCGTCCAGGCTGCCGTGGCTAAAACCAACCTTGCGGCAGCGCAGTTGATAATGATCGGCGACACGCCCTACGACATCGAAGCAGCTAACGGCGCGGGAGTACCGATAATCGCTGTACGGTGCGGGGGCTGGGATGACCGGGACCTCAAAGGTGCGGTCGCGGTATACGACGACCCGGCTGACATCCTTCAAAACTTCGACACCAGTCACCTCGCGCGCCCGAAATAGCCGCGGCCGCCAGAGTGCTTCTCCCGAAGCAGAGTCTCCGCGCTGTAAATTGGAGGCTCATCGACCAGCAGCGAAAAGGAACTGAGATGCCAACCAACACGACTCTTCGAAGTGCAATCGCGCTCGCACTTCTGCTTGCGCCTGTATCGCTACTTTCCCAGCGCGCCACGGTTCCGCGTGGCGATGCTACGCGCACCGTTGTAACGCAGGCTGCTTATGACTCTACTTTGCTTGGAGAGTTTGCATGGCGTCCAATCGGTCCGGCAATCACAAGCGGACGAATTGTGGACTTCGCGATTCCAGAAGGTCCCGCTGACCGGATTTCGCGGCCTGGTCAAATCATTTATGCAGCATCTGCATCCGGGGGTGTCTGGCGAACCGTGAATGAGGGCACCACATGGGAACCGATCTTCGACAAATACGGAAGCAGCTCGATCGGTGACATCGCAGTTGCGCCATCGAACCCCGACCTCCTATGGGTTGGCACCGGTGAATCGAACAATCAGCGCAGCTCGTCGTGGGGCGACGGCGTCTACAAGTCGGAGAATGGCGGAAAGACTTTCACCAACATGGGTCTTCGCACGTCCCAGCACATCGGTCGCATCATCATTCATCCAACAAAGCCCGATGTTGTTTTTGTTGCGGCAGTTGGACCACTCTGGGCTTCGGGCGGCGAGCGTGGTTTGTACAAGACCACGGATGGCGGCAAGAGCTGGAAGGCCGTCATCAAGATCAGCGAGCATACAGGTGTCACGGACGTAATCATGGAGCCGGGGAATCCCGACGTCATGTACGCCGCGGCATTTCAGCGTCAGAGAAAGGCGTACAGTTTTGTGGGCGGCGGTCCTGAGAGCGGAATCTACAAATCAACTGACGGTGGAGAAAGCTGGACCAAAGTCACTGAGGGTTTGCCAAAGGTCGATATCGGACGGATCGGGCTCGATGTCAGTCGATCCCGCCCTGGAACTGTTTACGCAACGCTGGAGAACAATGGCGCCGAGGTGTACAGGTCCGACGATCATGGAGCGAGCTGGCGGAAAATGGGGAATGCGAATTCATATCCCTGGTACATGGGCCAGATTCGCGTAGACCCGAAGAATCCCGATCGCCTCTATCACATGGGCGTGCAGCTTCAGGTCTCCGAAGATGCAGGGCGGACCTGGAAAAATACCGGAACGTCAGCTCACTCAGACCACCACGCTATGTGGATCGATCCGAATGATTCTGACCATTTCGTAAATGGAAACGACGGTGGCGTGTATATCTCACGCGATCGCGGACAAACGATGGACTGGTCTCCAAATCTGCCAGTCAGTCAGTACTACGCGATCGCAACGGATATGCGCGAGCCGTACTACTACGTGTACGGCGGATTGCAGGACAATGGAAGCTGGGCCGGTCCCAGCCGCACGAGAAACAGGCAGGGAATTACCAACAACGACTGGTACAAAACGACGGGGGGAGATGGCTTTCAGGCTGCGATCGATCCCACTGACCCAAATGTCGTGTACGGCGAATGGCAGGAAGGATCGATTCTTCGCTATGACGTAAGAACTGGTGAACAGAAAACGATCAAGCCCCAGCCAGCGTTTGGAGAAAAGGAGTTTCGATGGAACTGGAGTGCCCCCATCCTCGTTTCTCCACACGATCACAACACGATTTATTTCGGCGCGAACTACCTGTTCAAGAGCACTTCACGAGGCGACGACTGGGAACGGCTCGGCGGAGACCTCACTCTCCATCTGAACCGGGATTCGCTCCCGCTCATGGGCAAGAAGTGGCCAAAGACGGCGGTCGCCCGCCATGCGGGCGTCGCTCAATTCGGAAATATCAGCACGATCGACGAGTCGCCACTGCGACGCGGTCTGCTCTTTGTAGGAACGGACGATGGCCTCGTTCAGGTTTCGCGTGACGATGGAAAGACCTGGGAGAAGACCTCGTCCTTCCCGGGTGTTCCCACGATGACCTACGTGAGTCGTGTCGTTGCATCGAAGCATAGTGAAGGAACTGTCTATGTGACGCTCGACAATCATCGCAGCAATGATTTCAAGCCGTACATCATGAAGAGTACGGATTACGGAAAGACATGGGCCTCGATTTCAGCCAACCTGCCCGCGAACGGTTCCGTTCAGGTCATTCGCGAGCATCCAAGAACTGCGAAGCTTCTCTTTGCAGGTACAGAATTCGGAGCATTCTATTCAAGCAACGCTGGCGCGAGCTGGTCGAAACTTCCCAACAACCTTCCGACGGTTGCCGTTCACGATATCGTGATTCATTCACGTGAGAACGATCTGGTGATTGGAACGCATGGCCGCGGAATCTATATCCTGGATGACATCACTCCTCTGGAGAAGATGGCGGAAGCATCTGCTGCTGACGGCTCTTATCTCTTTCCCGTCAAGGCCGTAACACTTTACAACGAGAACGCGTCATTCCCAGGGGGCCGCGGAGCTGCAGCGGAAGGTGAGCGAACTTTCAGTGCGCCTAACCCGCCATTTGGAAGCACACTCACCTACTTCATTCGCGATTCAGTTCGCGGCCCTGTCACGCTCGGGATTTTTGATTCCACTGGAAAAAAGATTCGCGATCTCACCGCGAGCTCCAAGCAGGGAATGCATCGCGTAACCTGGGATCTGAGGCTAGCTCCAGCGTACACTGCCCCGAAATCCACACCCGCATTCCGTCAGCCACGCGGCTCGTTCGTCTTGCCGGGTCGTTTCACTGCGCGCCTTTCAACGGGACGCGGTGCTGGCAGTGTTTCACGCGAAACATCGATTGACGTCCGACCGGATCCGCTCGTCACGCTGTCACCCGCGGAATATCGAGACCTCCACGCAATGAGATTGCGCGCCGGTCAGGCCCAGGCATCAGTTCAGGCGGCAGTAAGATCCGCAGAGCAGCTCAAGACACAGATTGGCGAAGCGCGAACTGCACTGAAAAATTCAACTGGGGGAGAGGCGCTGACCAGCGAAGGGACCGCAATTGAAAAGGAAGTAGACGAAATTCTTACCAAGCTTCGCGGCAGGGACGACAGTTCTCCAGCTGTTGACGACGTCGATGATAAAAGCCGATCGGAGCCTTCGATTCAGAGTAGAGTGGATGATGTTGCCGATGATATCGGCGGAGTAACATCTCCAGCCACACGGATTCAGCGCGAAACTCTCGACCGCGCCGTCGCTGACCTCCAGCGGGAATCAGCGAAATTGAATGCGCTGCTTACGACGCGAATTCCACCCTTCTATCAGAAGCTTGATGCAGCGGGAGTTCCCTGGAGCCTGGGCAGACCAGTTCAGATAATCAAGTAACGCAGGCTCCCCAACCAAACCGGAAATTCTACAGAGCCAGATCCCATTGATCTGGCTCTGTAGTTTTTGGATGGGTCTCAGAATTTACGTCCACAGGCTGTATGCATTCTACAGTATCGTTCTTCGGGTTGTTGTCCGTGCGCGACACCTCGAACATGTCGAGATCATCTTTCGGATAGGGCCGCAACAGATTCAGAAGGTCGGACTGCGACGCATCCGCTTGCATCCACTCGAGCGATTCGTCGAAACCCAGTATTACGGGCATCCGATGGTGAAGGTGTGCCGCAGCAGGCGACGCATCGGTGGTGATAATCGTACATGACTCGATGCGCGAATCGCTCCCCTCCCACCGATCCCAAAGGCCTGCGAAGACAAAAGGTTCACGGCTACGCAGACAAAACCGGTATGGCGTTTTGGCTTTTCCGGTTGTCGCCCATTCGTAATAACCGTCAGCCATTACGAGACAGCGGCTGCGTTTAAACGCGTCCCGAAAGGCCGGTTTTTCAAGAAGAGTATCCGCGCGCGCGTTAATCATACGGGCCCCGATTGCCGGGTCGCTGGCCCAAGACGGAATGAGGCCCCACCGCAGTCCACGCGCTTCCAATATCGCGTCGTGGTTCATGAGAATCGTCCACTGAATTTCGGACGGCGTGATGTTGAAACGGGGACGATAGCCCGTCAGCCGGCTCGGAAGGCCGTAGGACTCCAGCAGCTTATTGGGCTCGTCGTGCAATGAAGATCGTCCGCACATGATAAAAAGGTACGCAGGACAACGCCAATACCCCACTCCAGGCCCTGAAACCGCCTTTAAACCGTCAAAGGGTACTCCAGCGTACGTATAGAACAGCCTAAAAAAAAGATTTGTTTACTCGGAAAATCTCCCTAATTTGGCGGCAATGTCAGCCGATCTAAACCGTCACGATGAACAAAAACTTTCTGAAATGAAGGCTTTTGTGGCGGCCAGGCTCAAGCATGTGTGTGAAGGTTTGAGCGATACTGAATTCGAGGCGCTGGTAGTACGAATAGCGCGCTTCAAAATCAAATGGGGAGAGTCGCTTATCTACGACAATCCGCCCGCCCTTGGCGCATGGATGTTTAGCAGGGAGAAGGGCGACAACCAGAAGTAGTCGCGCTAAGTTCTGGAATGGATCTGCTCTACACATATCTCCGGAAGTACTGGAAGCTCGTACTTCTCGCCCTCGTCCTGGCTTCAACCAACCAGGTATTCTCGCTCCTCGATCCGCTGATCTTCCGGCATGTGATCGACGAGTATGCCACCCGGTATAAGGAATACTCCACCGCCCAATTCTTTCGTGGAGTCAGTGTGCTGCTCGGAATGGCTGTGGGTGTCGCCTTCATCTCACGAGTCGCCAAAAATTTCCAGGATTATTTCGTCAATGTGATCGTGCAGCGTGTCGGTGCCGAGATGTACTCAGATGGAATCCGGCACTCGCTGGAGCTGCCCTATTCTGTGTTCGAGGACCAGCGCAGCGGTGAGACGCTGGGGCGCCTGCAGAAGATGCGCTCTGATGTTGAGAAATTCATTTCGCTTTCAATCAACATGCTTTTCACGACGCTCGTCGGAGTCGTGTTCGTCATGGTGTACGCGTTCAGTGTGCACTGGGTCATAGCTCCAATGTTCCTGCTCACTGTACCTCTGCTCGGAACGCTCAGCTCCGTGCTGAGCAAGCGAATCAAGAAAATTCAGAAGGTCATCGTTGCCGAAACGACGGCCCTTGCGGGAAGCACCACGGAATCTCTGAGAAATATCGAGCTTGTGAAAAGTCTTGGTCTTGCTGACCAGGAAGTCACGCGGCTGAATGCAACCACCGAAAAGATCCTGAAGCTCGAGCTCAAGAAGGTTAAATACATTCGGAGCCTGAGCTTCATTCAGGGGACCTTCGTCAACCTGCTTCGCACGAGCATCCTGTTCCTGATGCTTTACCTGATCTTTTCACAGAAGATCACCGTTGGGCAGTTCTTCTCCCTGCTCATTTACTCATTCTTCATCTTTGGTCCACTCCAGGAACTCGGCAACATCATCAACACGTTCCGTGAAACCGAAGTGTCGCTCCAGAATTTCCGCGATATCCTGAATACTCCAAAGGATCCGAAGCCAGCTTCGCCCCGTCCAATTGCAAATATCGACAACCTGACCTTCGACAACGTCAGCTTTCAGCACCAGAGCGGCAGCACTCCCGCACTGAGTGACATTTCGTTCACAGTTGCGAGGGGCGAAACGATTGCCTTTGTCGGTCCTTCAGGGGCGGGGAAAACGACACTGGTCAAGCTGCTCGTTGGTTTGTATCAGCCCAAGATCGGGACGATTTTGTATAACGAAATACCGGCTTCGGAAATCGACCTCGACAAGCTGCGTGAACGGATTGGGTTCGTTACACAGGACACCCAGCTTTTCTCCGGGACGATTCGCGAGAATCTGAAGTTTGTAAATCCGTCTGCAACAGACGAAGAGTGTTTGGAAGTGCTGCATAAATCCGCTGCGAACAGTCTCCTTGCGCGGGCGGACAAGGGACTCGACACAGTAATCGGTGAAGGCGGTGTCAAAGTGTCAGGCGGAGAGAAGCAGCGTCTTTCCATTGCTCGAGCGCTGCTGCGCGACCCTGACCTCATCGTATTCGATGAAGCGACGTCTGCACTGGATTCACTTACTGAAGAAGAAATCAGCCGGACAATGCGCGATGTCGCCAACTCGCGTCATGTGATGAGCATCCTGATTGCTCACCGCCTTTCAACCGTCATGCATGCAAGTCGAATCTTTGTGCTCGAGCGCGGCCGCATTGTCGAAGCTGGAAAGCACGAAGAGTTGCTTGAGCAGATGGGACTTTACTACGCAATGTGGAGACAGCAGGTCGGCGAGCGTCGGCCTGTTTCTTCGACTCCGCCCGCCAAGCCGTCCGGGAAAGCAGAACCCGCACTCGCCAGTTAAAACTTTCTTCACATTTTCCCAAAGCAGATGACCACATCACGCAGGGATTTCCTCAAAACTTCGGCAGCTGCCGCGGCCATTGCCGGGTCGGGCGGACTGTTCGGAGCCAACGACCCTCTCGCGCGCATCTCGTCGCATTCCGGCACTGATGCATTTGTCGAAGAGCTGGCAATGGAAGGGCTCAACGCTGCGCGAGCTGCAGGCGCTTCATATGCTGATGTAAGAGTCGGCCGCTACCGCCGTCAGTCGATCAACACCCGCGAACGCCAGGTGACGGGCGTTAGTGACTCGGAATCATTTGGTATTGGAATTCGCACTCTGGTGAATGGCTCGTGGGGTTTTGCTGCCACCAGCACACTCACGCGCGATGCGGTGCAGAGTGTCGCACGCGAAGCGGCCAAGCTTTCGCGCGCGGCAAATGCTGTGCAGAAATGGCCAGTGGAGCTGGCGCCTGTTTCAGCAGTGAAGGGCACATGGCGGACACCCGTCACCCGTGACCCGCTCGAAGTGCCGATTGAAGAGAAAGTCGCGCTGCTTTTGGCCGCCAATGAAGCTGCACTCAGGGTGCCTAAGGTGCGCTTCGTCAACTCCGGACTTCAGCTTCTGCGCGAAGAGAAAACACTGGCTACAACTGACGGGACACTCGTTACGCAAACGTTCATTCGCGTCGGACCAGGTTTCAGTGCGACGGCAATTGCTGATGGTGACTTTCAGAGCTACACCGAGGAGCTGGCGCCCCGCGGCCAGGGTTGGGAATACATCGAATCGCTGAACATGCCCGGCAACGCAGAGCGCTGGGCCTCGCTCGCCGCGGAAAAGCTGACTGCGAAGTCGGTTGAAGTCGGGCGCTACGATCTAATTCTGGATCCGACCAACCTGTGGCTCACGATTCATGAATCGATCGGGCACCCGACGGAATTGGATCGAGCCATGGGATACGAGGCGAACTATGCGGGAACCAGCTTCATCGCGCCTCCGGAAAAGCAGATCGGCAAGCTGCGCTATGGTCGCGACATCATGAACATCCAGGCGGATCGAACGCAGGAAGGATCACTTTCGCGAACAGCATGGGACGATGAGGGCGTGCCGGCCGATAAGTGGCTGATTGTCGAAAAGGGACTTTTCAAGGATTACCAGACAACACGTGAGCAGGCAGCGTGGATTGCGCAGCTTACGGGCGTGAAGAAATCTCACGGATGTTCATTCGCCGATTCATGGTCGAGCGTTCAGTTCCAGAGAATGCCGAACATATCACTGCTGCCCGGCGAGAAGGACTACGTTCTCGACGACATAATTGCCGCAACCGACCGCGGAATCGTCGTCAAGAACCGAGGCTCGTGGTCAATCGACCACCAGCGCTACAACTTCCAGTTCTCTGGACAGGTGTACTACGAAGTGAAAAACGGAAAGATCACCGGGATGCTCAAGGACGTCGCCTACCAGAGTCGCACTCCGGAGTTCTGGAACTCGATGGACATGATCGGAGGAAAGCGCAGCTACTGGCTCGGAGGATCGTTCGGCGACGGGAAAGGCGAGCCGGCACAGTCGAATTCGGTAAGTCACGGATGCGTGCCGGCGCGTTTCAAGGAAGTGAACATCGTGAACACGGGGAGATCAGCATGAGGCCGCGTTCACTTTTCGAAAGTGCCGCCGAATCCGGGCTGCTCACGCGTGAAGAAGCCAAGGCACTTGCTGACAAGGTGCTGTCGTACGCCAAGGCCGATGAAACACGCGTCAGTATTTCGAACAGCGTAGATGGCAACACTCGATTTGCAGGCGGTCAGATCACGACATCGGGTGGCGCACGTGACGTCACAGTTACAGTCATCAGCACGATAGGCAAGCGGCGCGCGTCAGCGGAAACCAATGTTCTTGAAGAGGCATCACTTCGTCGAACCGTCGATCTCGCAGAGCGACTCGCACGACTATCACCGGAAGATCCGGAGATCATGCCGGAGCTCGGTCCGCAGGACTACTTGGCCGTCAATGGATTTCTGGAGAGTACTGCAGCGCTTACGCCTGAAGCGCGTGCGACTGCGGTAAAGAAAGTCATCGACAGCGCAACAACTGTTGGCCGCGCAGCAGGCAACATGTTTGTTGCCGGTTTCCTGAATACGAACGCAAGCGTCGATGCCATTGCAAACAGCAAAGGATTGTTCGCATATCACCGGTCAACTGACGCAAGCCTGTCAACGACCGTGAGGACGCCGGATGCAACGGGATCCGGCTGGGCTTCATCGGGTGCACGCGACTGGAATCTTCTGAACCCTGCTCAGATGGGCGCGCGCGCAGCGGAAAAAGCAGTAGCTTCGCGAAACCCGGTCGCTATAGAGCCCGGGACGTATACAGTGGTACTCGAACCCCAGGCAGTCGCAGACCTGATTCCACTTCTTGGCGGCGCATTCAGTGGACGAAATGCCGACGAAGGACGTAGTCCATTCTCCAAAAAGGGTGGCGGAACGAAGATCGGTGAGAAGATCGCAGACGAACGGGTGACAATTTATTCAGATCCGTCGGACCCGGACCTGCTTGCCAGGCCGTGGGATCAGGAAGGTCTGCCGCTGCAACGCCGGGTGTGGATTGAAAATGGAATTCTGAAGAATCTCACCTACTCGAGATTCTGGGCTCAGCGCCAGAATACACAACCCACTGGTGGTGGCGGAGGCTTCGGAGGCGGAGGATTTCCCGGCGGTTTGAAGATGGTGGGTGGAACGAAGTCGCTCGACGAGATAATCGCCGGAACTTCACGCGGGATTCTCGTCACGCACTTTTTCTACATTCGGTCGCTTGAGCAAAGAACGGTTCTACTCACAGGCCTGACACGCGACGGAACGTTTCTCATAGAAAACGGGAAGATCATGCGAAGCCTGAAGAACTTCCGGTGGAACGAGAGCCCCTTGTTCATGCTGAACAAGATTGAGGAGATTGGACGGTCGGAACGCACGGACACAGGTCAGATGCTTCCTGCAATCCGGGCTTCCAACTTCAACTTCACATCTCTGTCGGACGCAGTCTAACCGCTGAGCAGACAAAAAACGCCGCGGCCAAAAGCCGCGGCGTTTGTTTTTTACTGACTCAAAGAAGCAGAGCCTATTGGTACTGGATGTACAGCGGCTTCGGTGTCAGAAGAAGCACTTCAGCGGGAGTCAGGATCGGCTCGCCACTCTTCGTATCGTTGTGATAGAAGATCTTGAAGCCGGTGAACTGTACCGGCTCCGCTGCGACATAGTCTCTGTATGAGTCGTACTTGAGCCAGGGTGCGCCCCAGCCATCCATGTCTATCACGACCTGGACACGTGGGTCGAGCTTGATCGCCTTGTAGTTGGTAATCATGGGACGTGTGAAGCGGTGAACGACAAGCACCTTGGGTGGAAGCTTGTTGTCAGTCACGATCTTCGCGAGATACGCGATTGCCCAGTTGATATCGGCCGCGCTCATTGTTCCGATCTTCTTTCCCGGTGGGTCCCCAAACTTCATGGAGAATTCCGGGTCAAGTCCGAAATGCACGTCGGGGCGCTTCAGAAAACTTTCCAGTCTCGGCATTTCTTCCTGGACCGTGCTTTTTCCAACCTGAATGTCGAGGAAGGTCAGGGCATTCTTGCTGCGCGCCATACTATAGATACGCTCCACGAGCGTGTCTGCCATTCTCAGCTTGTACTTTCCGTCCCTGCCGGGAGCGCCCTGTGCAACAACGGCAATGAAATGCAGCGCGGGAATCACGCGTGTGGACGGATCCGCCTTTTGCCATTCCTGAACTGTTCGATCGAGTTTTGCGAGCATTTCGTTCGCCGGATACTCACCGAGTACACCCATCTTCTTGGAAAGGGGTGTTCCGTAGTATGCGACAATTCGTGAAGCGGGAAGCAACGAACCGGGAAGAAGCGCTGGACCCTTAACTGGCCAGCGCGTGTCCTTCATTCCGGCGCGAATCGCGGACACGAGTGCGAGGCTGTCTTTCTTGCTGCGGCCTTTCACTGAAATTCCCAGGGGAATTTTGATGGCCGCACTATCGGCGGTCGCCGAGGTCGAGCTCGCGGCAGCTTCAGCCGTTGTGTCACGAGGAGGAGTCTGGGCTCCGGCCATCGAAACGACTCCAGCAGAGGCCGATCCCTGGTCGGTCGGCGTCGGCTTGGCGTCGTTTGTCGCGCATGCAGCCGCGAATATGAGATACAAGAGTACGGGAGTTCTGTTCATAGCTGAATAAAAAGCAATTCGCTTGCCGCCAACAGTGTGCAACTCGACTTTCTGACGCCCGCCCATTCATGCGCGCGAGCTCGTGAAGACTCTGCCAAATTCGCTGCAGAAAATCATCGTGAAGCGTGAGGCAGAAAAAAGTTTGAGGCTCCCGACTGCCATGCAGCGCTCATGGAGTTCGACGGGAGGTATGTTTTCCTGAGACCCGTCAAGGTTGACATGGACAGTCTTTTCGGGACCGGAAACCCAAGCGATTACAACTACAGCAGGGCCCTGGTGAATTCACGATCACAGGAGCACTCAAAACGTACGAGCCACTATCTAAGGCAATCACGCCAGATACTGTCTTGGTTGGAGCGATAGATACGCCAATTTAACAACAGTAACACGCCACTATAAGTCCACTTTCGGTTGCGAGTTCGCTTTTGTTCCCAATCTGTCATATGCTGCGGATCGACAAGCGG
>JANLYJ010000319.1:0-3010 GCA_031365555.1 Gemmatimonadaceae bacterium
ACGCCCGGAACTTTTTCGCTTTCGGACATCGCCAGTGGATTGAGTAATCCCGTTTACCTAACTGCGCCAAGCGGAGATTCACGCCTGTTCGTTGTCGAGAAGGCCGGGCGAATCCGTATAGTCAAGAATGGCACCCTGGTCGCTGCTCCCTATCTGGACATCAGCTCCAAGGTGAGCAATGGCACGGAACAGGGACTGTTGAGTGTTGCTTTCCATCCGTCATACGCCTCAAATGGATTCCTGTATGTGAACTACACGAATACGAGCGGCGACACCCGCATAGAGCGGTACACCGTTTCGGCGAATGCTGACGTCGCGAATCCAGCGTCGGCGAAAACAATTCTCGCAGTCGACCAGCCTTTCGCCAACCACAATGGCGGGCTCAACATCTTCGGTCCTGATGGTTACCTCTACATCGGCATGGGAGATGGTGGTGGCGGCGGCGATCCAAGCGGGAACGGACAGAACAAAAACGTTCTCCTTGGGAAGCTGCTCCGCATCGACGTGGATCGTGGTGATCCCTACTCCGTCCCTGCCAACAATCCATTCGCCAATGGCGGTGGACGCGGTGAAGTCTGGGCGTACGGGCTGAGAAATCCGTGGCGCTTTACCTTCGACAAGAGCACCAGCCTGCTGTACATCGCTGACGTTGGCCAGAATGCCTTCGAGGAAATCAACGTCGTCGCGACCAACCGAACGGGCGTGAACTACGGCTGGAACACGATGGAAGGCGCGTCGTGCTACAACGCCTCCACTTGTGCCCAGTCCGGACTGCAGCAGCCTGTCATTAGTTACAATCGTGACGGCGGTGCCTGCACAGTCATTGGGGGAATGGTCTATCGAGGGAGTGCGGTTCCTGCGCTCATTGGCCACTATCTGTACGCAGACTACTGCGCCGGCTGGATCCGCAGCTTCACGTGGACGAACGGAGCCGTGGCGAACGCAACCGAGTGGAGCACCCCTTCGCACGGAACCATCCTCTCATTTGGTGAAGACTCTGCCGGAGAGATGTACATCCTTTCGGCGAACGGTCACGTTTACAAAATCGTAAAGCAGTGAGCGCATACAAGCGGTCACTCCTTGACCGACTTGGACCAGACTCTCCGGCGATTATCAGATCTGCTGTAGTAGGTCTGACGTTTTCTCCGCTCGGCGCCGTGGTAGGGGCAGCTCTGGGAAACAGACTCGGCGCTACTGGTAATGACCTTGTCTGGTTTGTCATCGCGGGTGCGATATTCGGCGCGTTCACGCTTTACTTCCTGATGCGGTCCGTTCCGAAACTTGGCGGAGCCGTTATGCAGGCGACGCTCATGCCAACGGGAAACACAACGCCCTACGAGACGGATTTCTCATACGAGATGGCTCTCGCAATGAAAGGCGACGTAACCACAGCACTGCAGTCGTTCGAAGAGAAAATTACTGCTGGGCCAGCAGATGCCACAGTTCGCCTGAAGGCCGCCGAGATGTATCTGACCAATGGAGACCCCGAACGAGCGCGCGACTTGTTCCGGGAAGTGCAGAGAATTCCAAATGTGGAGCGTCGAGACGACGTTACCGCATCTTACCGGCTCGTCGATCTTTATCGCGGCAAACTCGCCGATCCCGCAAAGGCGCTCCCTGAATTTCGTCGTCTAATCGAGCGGTATCCGGGCTCGCAGATCGAAACTCAGGCGCGTGACGCACTCGCGAAACTCAAGAGCGAGATGGTGTTCGAGCAGTAGCTAACTCGTGACTTTTATGAGTCCGTAGTCCCGAGCGCCCTTTCGGATAAGCTGGTACCCGCCATTTAGCGGTGCGGAGGCCATGGTAGTTGCTGCCGTCGCGCGCTCTCCATTCACATAAACGCCGCCCTGTTCGAGCAATCTGCGTGCGGCTCCCTTGGAGGCGACGAGCTTCAATGCGACCAGCGCATCTGCAATCCCGGTCTCTGCCGGTACCACAGCCGATGGAATTTCATCAGCAAGGGTGTCGAGCACCGCAGCTGAAACCTTGCGTGGATCGCCGCCCCCAAACAGAACCGCCGATGCCTCCGCTGCAATCCGCGCGTTCTCTTCACCGTGTACACGGCCGGTGACTTCGCGCGCAAGCACCGATTGAGCTGCGCGCTTTTCGGGGGCGGCCTGCATCTCCGCGTCCAGCGCCTCGATCTCCCCTCTCGGCAGCAAGGTGAAATACCGGAGGTAGGACGGCATGTCCCGGTCGTCCGCGTTGATCCAGAACTGATAGAACTTGTACGGCGATGTGAGCTTCGGATCCAGCCAGACCGTTCCGGCTTCAGTCTTTCCGAACTTCGTTCCACCCGCCGTCGCAACGAGTGGGAAGGTCAGTGCGTGAGCTTCGGCGCCCAGTGTCCGGCGAATGAGCTCCATGCCAGCCGTGATATTTCCCCACTGGTCGCTGCCGCCAACCTGCAGCGTTGCTCCTTCACGCTTGTGCAGCTCGAGGTAGTCGTACGCCTGCAGCAGCATGTACGAGAACTCGGTGTACGAAATGCCGGCTTCCATGCGCGAGTTCACGGATTCCTTCTGCAACATGTAGTTGACCGTGAAATGCTTTCCGACGTCACGCATGAAGTCGATTGCGTTGAGCTCCGTGAGCCACTCCGCGTTGTTCCTGAGCAGTGCCGGGTTCTTTCCGTCAAAGTCCAGGAAGCGCGACAGCTGGGCATGCAGCGCCTCAGCATTCGCGCTTACCGTAAAAGCTGTGTGAAGCTGACGCTCGGCCGTTTTACCGCTCGGGTCTCCAATCAGTCCCGTGCCGCCTCCAACCAGTGCGATGGGGCGATGACCCGCGCGCTGCAAATGCACGAGTCCCATGATCGGTACAAGACTGCCGACATGAAGGCTGGTCGCCGTCGGATCGAATCCGGCGTAGGCCGTGACCGGCCCGGCTGCGAGCGCCTTGGCGAGGCCCTCGGTCTGCTGGAAGAGCATACCCCGCCACGCCAGCTCATCGAGAATGTAGAAGTTGACCTGCTTTGGCATAGCCGAGAAGATAACGCGCATTAGCT
>JANLYJ010000364.1:0-7194 GCA_031365555.1 Gemmatimonadaceae bacterium
CGCTCCAAATGCCGAAGTGACCATGGAAGCGAATCCAGAGGATGTCACTCCGGAATCAGCTAGAGCATGGATCGACGCCGGCGTGAATCGTTTTTCGCTCGGCGTCCAAACCTTCGATGCCGAGATTCTGCAATGGATGCACCGGGTCCATTCAGTCGAACAATCCACGCAGGCGTTCCAAACCCTTCGTGACGCCGGCGCAAAGAATATTTCGGTGGACATGATCTTCGCCCTCCCGGACAGCCTGAAACGGAACTGGCGCAGCGATCTCGAGCAGGCACTCGCACTCGATCCGGAGCACATCTCTCTCTACGGATTGACTGTCGAGACAGGCACTCCGCTTCAGCGCTGGGTGGAGCGTGGCACCGCAGTCCCCACTGGCGATGACAGCTACTCGCAGGAATTCATGGAAGCCCATGAAATTCTGACGTCGAATGGCTTCGATCACTACGAAGTCTCGAACTTCGGGAAGCCCGGATTTCGCTCGCGCCACAACAGTTCCTACTGGTCAGGCGCGCCTTACGCGGCAGCAGGTCCGTCTGCGCACAGGTTCGACGGCAGCACACGCGAGTGGAATATTCGACCCTACGCCGCCTGGCTCGATTCAGTCACCGCGTCGAACGTTCCGACTGAAGGGCGGGAAGAGCTGACTCTGGAAAACCGCGCGACCGAACGGATTTACCTTGGCCTCCGCACGACCGACGGACTTTCCCTCTCTGAAATTGGCGACATCGCAGCCATTCAGGCCTGGCACGATGCGGGCTGGGCGACCACCTCGGACGACACTGTTCGACTTACTGCCGAAGGCTGGCTGCGACTGGATTCGCTGGCGTCCGACTTGACACTTTCTCGCTCCAATTTCTAGCTTGCCCTGATGGGATTACCCGAGCTGAACGATCGCGAGCGCAGAGTGCTCGAAGCCGTAATTCAATCCTACGTGGAAACCGCGCAGCCGGCCGGCTCGCGCACAATTTCACGGCGATTCGAGCTTGGTGTTTCTCCCGCGACAATTCGCAACACGATGAGCGACCTGGAAGAGAAGGGGTATCTCTATCACCCACATACTTCCGCCGGCCGAGTGCCGACTGACGTTGCTTACCGCGTCTATGTGGATTCGCTTCTGCCGCGCGTTCCTGTCGCTCTGCCCGAACAGCAGCGGCTCAGCGCCCAGATTTCAACTGGCGGAAACGCAGTGGAATCGATCCTCCGCCGTGCAGCGCAGTCACTGGGTGTAATTACACAGGAGCTGGGCGTCGCACTTGGACCGCGCCTCGACGACAGCACACTCGAGCGACTGGACCTTGTTCGCCTTTCGTCGGATCGCCTTCTGGTCGCCCTCGCACTCAGAGGCGGCGCAGTCAGAACGATCTTTGTCGAAGCGCGCGGCGAAGTTGCCGACTCCGCCCTTCACGAAGTGAGTCACGTTCTCAATGAACGCCTCTGCGGTCTTTCACTTCGCGAGATTCGGACGACACTGGGCAAGCGGCTGCGCGACATCGGTCCCAATCGCGAAGCATCGGAGTTGCTCAACATCTTCCTCGAGGAGGGCGCGCAGATTTTTGATGCTGCAATCCGGCCCGAGGAAGACAACATTCTGCTTGGTCAGGCATCTGTTCTCGCAGAGCAGCCGGAGTTTGCGAACGTGGACAACATGCGCAAGCTCGTGACGCTCACTGAGAAGCGGCAGCAGCTGGCCGAGCTCCTGCGCGACCGTGCAGGAACGACAGGGCTTTCGATTACTATTGGTAATGAGCATCGCGATCCGAAGCTCGAGAACTTCACTGTCGTCACGGCTCAGTACAATGCGGGCCCGCTGACCGGAGTCATTGGAGTTATTGGGCCGACGCGCATGCCATACGAGAAGGTTATTTCGCTGGTGACCCACACATCCCAGCTGCTCACTGATCTACTGGACTAACTGAAGTGGCTGATTTCTACGAAGTGCTCGGCGTTAGCCGCGACGCAAGTGATGATGAGATAAAGAAGTCGTATCGCAAGCTGGCGATGACTTATCATCCGGACCGCAACAACGGGTCGCGCGAAGCGGAAGAAAAATTCAAGCAGATCACCGAGGCGTATGACGTGCTGCGCGACGGCGACAAGCGCGCAGCTTACGACCGTTACGGCGAGGCAGGCCTCCGCGGTGCCGCAGGTGGATTCCACCACGTTGATCTCTCGGAAGCGCTCAACATCTTCATGCGCGACCTTGGAGGTCTTGGCGGACTGGGTGACCTGTTCGGTGCGTCACGCGGCGGTCAGCGCAGCGGCCCGCGCTCGGGCTCCGACATTCGCATGAACATTCAGCTCACACTCGCCGAAGTTGCGACGGGTGTCGAGAAGACGATCAACGTCAAGCTGCTGAACCCCTGCGACAAGTGCGAAGGTACCGGCGCAGAGCCCGGAACCTCGGTCAATACTTGTACGGTATGCGCTGGAGCAGGCGAAGTGCGCCGCGCGCAGCGGTCTTTCTTCGGACAGGTGATCAGTGTCGCACCTTGCCCGACATGCGCCGGTGAAGGAACAGTCATCGAATCTCCCTGCAAGAAGTGCAGAGGCGAGGGACGCACTCGCGGGGATGAAGAGATCGTTGTCCGCGTACCCGCAGGTGTAGCCACAGGTCAGTACATGACGCTTCGCAGCGCCGGAAACATCGGCCCTCGGGGTGGGCCGCGCGGCGACATCCAGGTTGTGTTCGAAGTCGAAGACGACGACAGGTTCGAGCGCGACGGCGAAGATCTTTACTGTCAGGTGCTTGTTACCTACCCGCAGCTCGTTCTCGGTGCCGACGTCGAAGTTCCGACAGTGAATGCGTCAGTGTCGCTTCGCATCCCACCGGAAACGCAGAGCGGGCAGGTTTTCCATCTCCGTGGCCGCGGACTTCCGCGCGTCAATGCAGGCGGAGTCGGCGATCTGCACGTGCGCATTCAGCTCTGGACGCCTGATAAGCTCTCGCAGGAAGAAGAGACTTTGATCAAGCGTCTTGCGGAGCTGCAGTCAAAGCCGCCCGAGCGTCAGTCCAAGAGTTTCTGGGCGAAAGTGAAGGAGTCGCTGGGCGCGTGACCTGGCGGGGACTGCGCATTAAACCATCCGCAGCCCCAGATGAAATAGTTCAGGCCTTGTTCGACGCAGGCGCGATTGCTGTTCAGGATGATGCGGGCGATATCGTGACGCACTTTCCGCCCGACGCAAATCTCGAAGCGATTGTACTCGCCGTGTCAGCCGCAGACGCCGGCGCGCAGATCGTAATTTCCGAAACGCCGGACATCAGCGTCTCCTCGCTCCACGGAACGGTGAAAGTTCAGCAGCTTGGACGAATTACAATCGCACCTCCGTGGGATGCGCCGGGACTGGATTCGCCGGGACTCGTGATCATCGATCCTGCAATGGGATTTGGAACAGGAGAGCATCCCACCACGCGCGGTGTCATTCGCCTCATGCAGCGCATCATAAAATCCGGCGACACTGTTGCCGACCTCGGCGCTGGCAGTGCAATTCTCGCCATCGCGGCGGCAAAGCTTGGCGCTGCCAAAGTGTATGCTGTCGAGAATGATGAGCAGGCCATTGGAAACGCCGAAGAAAATGTGGCCGGCAATCAGGTGAGTGACAGAGTGTCGGTCATCGAGGGAGATGCAGCCATTCTGCTTCCGCTGATTGCGCCCGTCTCTCTTGTGCTGGCGAACATCATATCGTCAGTTCTCCTGCAGCTGATGCCCGTGATTCATGCGGGTATCTCCCCGGGCGGGCACGCGATCCTGAGTGGGATCCTGAAAGGTGAACGTGAGCGGATACTGGAAAGCGCGAATCAAAATGGATTTACTGCAATTGAAGAAGACGCCGAGGGAGAATGGTGGAGCGTCCTGTTAAGCCGCCCGTAGCGACATTTCTTTCGCACGAACAGTTCGTCGAGGGCGGAAGCATCACGCTCAGCGACGAGGAAATGAATCACATTCGCGCTCTGCGGCTGAGCGCCGGTGCGACTGTCGCATTGCGCGACGGCGCGGGGAATGGCGCTGAGGGAGTTCTCGTTCGGATCGCGAAGAATGCGGCTGTCGTCGAGATCTCGAGTGCGACGACCTACAGTCAGCTTCCGCCTGTTCATCTTCTTGCGCCCATCGCAGACAGGGAGCGAATGCTTTCGCTTGGTGAAAAAGCCACCGAGCTGGGCGTGTCGTCCTGGCGACCAGTCTTGTGGAAGCGATCACGCAGTGTGTCGCCGCGCGGCGAAGGTCCGACTTTTCAGCAGAAGCTGAGAGGAAGAATGACTTCGGCGCTGCTACAGTCCCGTGGCGGCTGGCTGCCGGAAATGTTTCCCGAAGCAACGGTCGATCGCGCAATTGCTTCAAGTCCGCCGGGAACTCGGCTGCTGCTGGACAGTGACGAGCTCGAAGGCGCTGATTCAACTCTTCCACCGGTGCAGCCGCTCACCTCGATCGAGATCAAGAGCCCAGTTGTAATTGCGCTCGGTCCGGAGGGTGGGGTTGAGCCCGCAGAACGGCAGCTGTTTCTCGACGCCGGCTTCCAGCGCGCATCGCTCGGTCCTTACGTTCTTCGCTTCGAGACCGCGGGCATCGCAGCGCTTGCAATGGTTCGGTCCATGCTGGGAAGAGAGGGTAAATGAGCACCGACTGCATTTTCTGCAAAATTGTGGCAGGCCAGATACCGGCAACTATCGTCGACGAAACTCCCGGTTGTCTGGCATTTCGCGATGTGAATCCGGCCACTCCTGCCCACATCCTGGTTATCCCCAGGAAGCACATCACATCCCTCAACGAAGTGAACGATCCGGCACTACTGGGCGAGATGCTGGATTTCGTGCGTCGTTTGGCGGAGGGGGAGGGGGTAGCCGAGTCGGGCTACCGGACGGTGATCAATACGGGGCCGGACGGTGGGCAGAGCGTGTTTCACCTGCACGCGCACCTGTTAGGCGGGCGAAAGTTGACTTGGCCGCCAGGCTGATCGGCCCAGTCCGCTGGGAAATGAAGCTGGTTTTGAGTAATGAGTCTTGGGTTGTGGGTTCCCGGTTTTTCAAACCGATCAACTCGAAACCGTTCACCCAAGACGCATAACTAGCTTTAACTCCCATTTGAGCCCCTCCAGCCTACCCTCCGGGCTGAAATCGGTGTATCTTTCCCGACTGTCCTATATCCGACGCTGACCAGCGTCATCAAGGGGGGAAGTAGAATTTGTCGGAAGTAATCATCCACGACGACGAGAATTTTGAGCGGGCCCTGAAGCGCTTCAAGAAGAAGTGCGAAAAGGCGGGCATCCTGTCTGATCTTCGCAAGCATCGGCACTATGAAAAGCCGAGCGAGCGCAGAAAGCGGAAGCTCAACACCGCAATGCGTAAAAACCGCCGTACTCGTCACGCGTAATGTCCGAGCTGCTCGCTCGCTTACAGGGCGACCAAATTGCTGCACGCAAGTCTCAGGACAAGCCGGCAACACTGCTTCTAGGCACCATCCTCTCTGACATCAAGAACAAGCGCATCGAGCTGCAGCGCGATCCAGCCGATGCCGAAGTTGTCGATGTAATCCGAAAGGGAATCAAGCGGCGGAAAGAATCCGTCGAGATGTACACCAAGGGGAATCGCGAAGATCTGGTCGCGAAGGAATCCGCGGAAATCGCGCTCCTGGAGAAGTATCTTCCGCCCGAAGTTGACCAGGAAGAATTACGCGCAGCTGTACGCACTGCAATCGCAGGTGGTGCCAGCAGCATCGGCGCCGTGATGGGAAAAGTGATGCCGCAGTTCAAAGGTCGGACTGATGGGAGCACGATCAATACGATGGCAAAAGAAGAATTGGGAAAGGCAGGGAGTTAAAGCTGGTTATGGGTTGTGAGTTATCGGTGATGAGTTGTTCGGTAACAGCACGCGCAAAGAAAAACTGATAAACCGAAAACCGACAACCCAAGACTCAAAACCAGCCGTCACGACATGAATTCTGAGCAGCATTTAAACAACCCGTCCCTGCGAATCTCGCCGGCGACGGGTTTTTATTTTCCGCGTTGATGAACACTCACGCTCTCTCCGTTCTCGAATTCCCCCGCGTCCTCGACGTGGTTGCCGGCCGGGCCTCATCCGAGCTGGGCGCCGAGCGCGTGCGGTCCCTGCGGCCTACTTCCGATCGTGAATGGATCGAGCGTGAACATTCCCGCGTGGCCGCGGTGCGTTTCATCGCTGAGAGCGAGAAAGGCTGGACTACCGTTGTAATTCCGAACTCACGCGAAGCAATCGCCCGCCTCGCGGTGCAGAGCGCTGTACTTGCAGGGACCGACTTGTTACTTCTGGGAACACTGCTCCGCAGCTCCCGTACTATGCGGGCATTCATCGGTAGTGAAAAGCATCCCGCCGTAGTTCGCGCAGTTCTCGAAAACTTTCGCGTCGCACTTGCCGACGAACAAACGGTCGAGCGGATGATCACAAGCGCGATCGACGATGATGGAAACGTTCGCGACGAGGCGTCGCCTCTCCTCCGAAAGCTGAGACGGGAGCTGCGCGGAACCGAAGCTGACCTCGTTCGGCTGCTCGAGCGCCTGATGTCCAAGCTGGAATCCCATCAGCAGGTTCCGGACATGTCCGTCACGCTGCGCAACGGACGGCTCGTCATTCCCATTCGGCGGGAAGCACGCGCTGCAATTGGCGGAATCGTCCACGACTCTTCCCACAGCGGAGCGACACTCTTCGTTGAACCTCCTGCGGCAGTCGAGGCAGGGAATCGCATTCGCGAACTCGAAGCTGATGAATCGGAGGAAGTTGAACGCATTCTCGCTGAGCTGACCGACAATCTGCGCCCGCATGCCTCCATGCTTGCGACTTCGCTCGATGCGCTGGTCGAGCTCGATACCCTTTACGCACGCGTTCGTTACGCCGGCGAGTTCAGGTGCGAACCCTGTGACCTGACATCGCCCGCCAACGGGTTCGCGGTATTCGATGGGCGCCATCCGCTGCTTCTTGCACAGGGCGTCGCTGTCGTTCCCTTCGACCTGGAGATGAATGGAGCTGAGCGAACTCTCCTCATAGACCACCGCCGTCGCTGCCCCATCGCGATCAACCTGCTCTTCAAACAGCTGATGGACACAAAGGTGTGACGGGTACTCAGCCTGCGTCGCGTTACACTCAACCAATAACTTGTGACGTTCCGAGGGGGATAAAAGCGGTACTGCCGCAGCCATTTGCTGCGGATCGGCCACCATCTC
>JANLYJ010000396.1:0-3192 GCA_031365555.1 Gemmatimonadaceae bacterium
GGGATCTTCCCGCGGCACTGGACGACAGAGGCGGCTGGCTGAACCCGGACATTGCGCCCTGGTTCGCGGACTACGCCAGTGTGATGTTCGAATCTCTGGGCGACCGCGTCGCGATGTGGTCCACTATCAACGAACCGCTGGTGGTAATGGACGGCGGATACATGCACGGGAATCTCGCGCCCGGGCATCGCAATATGTACGAAGCGCCAATCGTGACGCACAATCTGCTGCGCGCGCACGCGATGGGTGTGCAGGCTTTCAGGGCGCGCGCGGTGCAGGGAAGCCGCATTGGACTTGTCACCAATCTGGAGCCCAGGTATTCCGCTTCCGATTCCCGGGAAGATGTTGCGGCAACTGCGCGCGCGCACGCGTATGGCAACCGGCAATATCTCGATCCGATATTTCTCGGGAAATATCCGGAGGAACTCGCGGAGATCTTCGGTGATGCGTGGGTGGACTGGCCCGAGGCAGACATGCAGCTCATTCGGGAGCCTGTCGATTTCCTCGGCGTGAACTACTATTCCCGCTCGGTCATTCAGCACGACGAGGACCGTCCTCCGATTAATGCGGGAGCCGTTCTCCAGGCCGACAAGCTGCACACGGAGATGGGTTGGGAAGTTTTTCCCCAAGGTCTTACGGATATTCTCATGTGGGTCAAGTCTTCCTACGGAGATGTCCCCCTGTACATCACCGAAAATGGCTCGGCGTTTACCGACGCGCCCGAACCGATCGATGGCAGAGTCGAGGACCCGCTGCGTGTCGAGTATCTTCGGCGCCACCTGCAGGCCGCGCGCGAAGCAATACGCGGCGGTGTTAACCTCAAGGGATATTTCGCCTGGTCGCTCCTCGACAACTACGAATGGAGCCACGGCTACACGAAGCGCTTTGGAATAGTGCACGTTGACAACGTCACGCAGCTCCGCACTGTCAAGGACAGCGGCCGGTATTACGCGGACATCATTCGGACAAACGGGCGCGCGCTGGACTGACCTGGCCATCAGTACCGGACCAACAGCGTTGCCGGTAAACTGGTCACGCGAATCACAGCTTCAATAGGCACCGACACTCCGTTCACCAAAACACGTTTCGGCCGCGACTTGAAGGGCGGATCTACAACAATCCCACCGCGTGGTATTCGCACCCCGCGCGCAATGCTGATTCTCAGATCCTTACCACGTGCGCGCATCGAGTAAGTCAGGCGCCCATAGTGCGTGGAAAGATTGGAGATGCGGATTCCGTTGTCTTCGCGCAACCACTTTTCCGGCACACCGGCAGCAACTACAAGCGATGAGTCGCTGTCACGTTCATACGCAAACATGTCCAGTGCGGACCTGATGAAATCGGAACCCACCCAGGTATGCGGCATATCACCAACGAAGCGCGCGGTGTCCTCTTTCTCCCAAACCACCTCGGCCCACTGATGCCACGCTTTGGGACGCTGTCCCTGGAAAAAGAAATCCACCAGTTCGTGCGCGCGGTCTCTCTGCCCAAGCCGAGTGTAGGTTCCCGCCACGCGCCATTCGTATGGCGTGTAGATATCCCAGGGTTTGCCGTCTTCGCGGCGTTTTAGGAAATTCACATAGTAACGATCGAAAGTCCGGCGAATCGCTGGCTCCAGCGCGGTGCCAAGCTCACTCGCTGGGTCCACGCCAACAGTCGTTGATGTTGCATCGAAATCACCGAGTTCCGCTGCGCCGGGAACGTAGTCGATCTTGTGATTTGCCATCGCAAGCGCGATGGACCGGTGCAGGTCGGACTGGAAGCTGTCCCGCACCGCTGAGTATCGTGCGCCTTCGGGACGGTTGAGCGCATGCGCAAGAACAACGGCGTCCTTGAACCCACGAAGTCCAAAGAAGTCATCCCAGTAGGAGTGCATCGGTTTCGCCGAATAACCTTCGTGACTTATGGATTGTGGCAGAAGCCCATAGAAGACGCGCTTATCTCCCGTCCTGAATTCGGCTGTGGTCCTCGAGAGCCGAAGCGAGTCCATGAACTCGAATGCTTTGGCTATGTGCGGCCACATGCGCTTCACCGTTGCCGTGTCGCCCGTGTGCCGAAAGTATTCGGCGACGAGGTAGATAAACTCGCCGTGACTGTCATTTTCCGGGACGGGATCAGATCCGCGGGCGTCCACACAGCAGGGAATCTTCCCATTGTCGAACTGAAAGCCCGCATACCACTCGAGGAACTCGCGAACCTCCTTCGAATGACCGAGCCGGAGAAGCGCAGTCGATGTCAGCGAGCCATCGCGAATCCAGGAGCGCTCGTACGAGCGGGAGCCAGGCTGGATCGCAGGTCCGTCTCTGTTGATGAGTATGTATCCGAGATTCGCGCGTACAGATTCGCTGATTCGGGTCGCGGATTTCGGAAGCTGAAGCCGAACGCCTCTAAGGTCGGATTGCCACTGACCTTTCGCAGAATCGAGCTGAGCGGACGCCCACGCTGGAGTACATGCGGCGGGGGAGCCGTTGCGCACGCATGACGGATCTGAATCGTGCAGCGGAACAGCGATGTAAATGACTGTATCTGCCCTGGCCGCAATGTTCAGGCTGTAAGAGAGAACGCCGGACGCAAGGCCGAGCTTGTCGGTTGCACCATGCGGCAGCAGCGGCAGGCTGCTTCGGATTGCGTCGAGAAGGTCTGACCGGGCAAAGGTCGTCGCACGGAAGGAGGAGGGCGGCGAGATCGGAAATAAAGTGCGGTCAGCATTCACGCGTACCCGGCGGCCATCGTACGAAATACTGTCAATTCGCGCGAACCCACCGGGTGTGTTCAGGAACTGCCAGGGCGGATTGACCTGAAAGGGGCGGAGGGCCAGATGCAGCGTCGCTCTCTGGGTTTTGAATGTCGGATTGCGAACTCGATACTGGCCGAAGAGAACCGATTTACCTGGCGCACCGGCGGCAAATGATGTGACACTCAGCTCCAGCGGAGTTCCAGACCAGTGCACTGACGGAATCGGAAGATCGCGCTCAGCGTCCGACACCGTTGTGGTGACATTCGCCCAAGTAGTAAGCCCGTTGCGATTTTGCAGGATGGGCTCGATGGAAAACTGCGCCTTGCCCGTCTCCAGCATCCCACGCGTGTCGAGCAGTCCTTCCCGCGTATCTCCATTGACTCCCACGACAGTCCAGTAGGATTGCTTATTCGTGAAGTAGCGGGGATAACTGCCGGCAGGCTCGTCGCGGGCGA
>JANLYJ010000401.1:0-8055 GCA_031365555.1 Gemmatimonadaceae bacterium
GGAAATGGTTCGCCAGCTGCGAAGTGGAAATCCGCATCTCAAGGTGATTTTCACATCAGGATATGCCGAAGACATAAAGGAGGTCGATATAGAGAGCGCGTCAACTGCATACATCGCAAAACCCGCCTCCGCGAACAAAATACTGGAAAAAGTCCGCGATCTGCTGCTTGTACTGCCCACTGATGCCGAGGTTGATGGAGCCCCAGCCAGTGGTGGTGCGGTTCGCGATCCAATGAAACACGAAAGTTGAAAATGCGTAGTATTCAGGTACGTCCCATGTTCCGTCTCACGAACACACAAGACATGCAAGCACAGCCAACAAATGCGCCGGCGGCACCGGCCAAAGTGGATGGGGTCGACCGTACCGCTGACATGACTCCCGGTCAATCGGCCATCTACGAGGCCCTGACAAATCAGCGGGAAGTCCTCGGCGATCAGCTGAACCAGCTCGAGAACCACCGCGGCGAACTGAATCGCGAACTCCAGAATGGCAGAGTGCAGGGTGCAAGCAAAGTGGGCATCGAGAATCGCATCATGAACATCGACAAACGGATCGCGGATCTCGAGAAGCAGATTTCCGGAGTGGACGCTCAGATTGCAACGACTGCGGCAGTGCCAGGTGCTGTCATCGTGCGGCATGAGAACATGAACAACAATGGGCCGCCGGAGGAAGCGTTTGTGCTCGGCGCACTGTTCATGGTCATTGTTCTGTTGCCCATGAGTCTTGCAATGGCGAGGCGAATATGGAAACGGACCGGCACAGTAGCATCGTCGATACCGGCCGATCTCATGGCCCGGCTTGGGCGGATCGAGCAGGCAGTGGACACTAGCGCTGTAGAGATCGAACGGATTGGCGAAGGCCAGAGATTCGTGACGAAATTGTTCAGCGAACAGAAAGCGCCGGCGCTGCCACCCCATAACGACAGGGTATCCTGAGTGCAGGCTTCAAATGGAACTGTAGTCGAGGCGCCGCCGCCCCCACCGTTACCTGCCGTCGCGCAGGGAGCGGCAGCGCCATCAGGAGCTTCTCCGGCGAGTATCTACACCGCCCTCGAGCAGCAGTCGAAAGTACTCAAGGGTCAGCTCGAAGGTGCACTCGACCAGCGCAGCGAGGAAATCGCAAAGCTGACCAACATGAGCGGCAGTGATTTCGCAGATGCGCGCGTGGGAGTCCAGGCGCGCATCGCCAGGCTCGACAAGCAGATCGCGGGTCTGGAAGAACAGATTCAGAGGGTGGATGCCCAGACGGCGGTAGCAGCTGGCGTACCAGGCGCGGTCGTGCCCGACATGGTGGATCGTGGCGGCAACAACGAGGGCGAGAGTTTCGCGGGTGGAATGGCAACAGCCACAACGATCATCATCGTCTTCCTATTTATTCGGCGCAGATTCTTTAGTCGGGGTCGCAGAGGAAATCAGAACGCCCTGCAGCTTCCGGCCGAGATATCGAGTCGAATGGACCGGCTTGAGGGAATTGCCGAATCAACGGCATTGGAAGTGGAGCGGATCGGCGAGGGTCAGCGGTTCGTGACCAAGCTCTTGAGCGAGCAGCAAAAAGTGCCCGTCAAATAAAACAAAGGCGTCTGATTTCTCAGACGCCTTTTTCTTTGAGCAGCTCCATGAATTCGCCTGGAGTCTGAAGCTTGAACAGCCTGTCGGGTACGTCGGGCTCCTTGCTGAACTGAGCAATCTTGCCGAGCACCGGCAGATACTGATTCGAAACCTCGAGCGGCGGCGCGACAATGAGGAAGAAGAAGTTCACAGGCTTCTCGTCGATTGCTTTGAAATCCATCCCGTTCGATTTGCGGCCGAATGCAACGCGCAGCTTGTTGACCACAAGGGAGCGGCAGTGGGGAATGGCTATTCCACGCCCAATGCCAGTCGAACCCAGGTTTTCGCGGCGCTTGAGCATCTTGTAAAGCATGCCCTCTGCTTTTTCATCGAGACCGAGAAGGGCAATGAGCTCCTTGAGCACATCATCCTTCGTATTGCCTTCGAGCTCGAGCTTGATGGCGTCTTCTGAAAAGAACTCGCGTAATTCCATAGTGATGGCAAGTTACCAGTCTGAAATGGTGCTGTCAAACCTTGATGTGGCAACGATTTGCGTCACCTGCCGGGCTACGCGGGGAGCGCGGAGATATCGCGGGGGGCACGGAACGACATCCCAATTTTAGAAGTTGTAGTAACAATCTTTTCGGGGTTCCCCGCGTCCCCCGCGATATCTCCGCGCTCCCCGCGTAGCACTCTGGCATTATCTTCAAATGATGCCTTTTCCCTTCAAGCTCGACGCCAAGATTCCACTTTATCTCGCACCAATGGCTGGTGTGTCAGAATCCCCATTCCGGCGGATTTGTCGTCGGTATGGGGCAGACGTCGTGGTTACCGAATTTCTCTCGGCTGAAGGCATCCGCCGCGAAAATCCGGCGACGATTGACAAGCTCAGGTTTGGCGCGGATGAGCGTCCAATCGGTGTCCAGATATTCGGCGCCGATCCGGCAGCAATGGGTGATGCTGCACGTCTCGTCACCGACGTATTTCAGCCTGAGTTCATCGACATCAACTTTGGATGTCCGGTGAAAAAGGTCGTGCGCCGCAATGGCGGATCTGGCTGCCTTAAGGATCTCGATCTCGTGCAGCAGGTGATTCGTGCAGTGATCGGCGGCACACATCTCCCCGTCACTGTGAAAATTCGCAGTGGCTGGAGCGAAGAAATGCGCGATCCCGTGAAGATTGCACTCAAGTGTCAGGACGCAGGAGCGCGTGTTCTGGCTCTGCATCCTCGCACTCGCACACAGATGTACAGCGGAAGCGCGCGCTGGGAAGAAATCGCGCGCGTTGTAGATGCACTCGAGATCCCCGTGCTTGGCAATGGTGACATCAAGACCGCCGAAGATGCTGTTCGCATGCACCGCGAGACTGGATGTGCAGGGGTTATGATTGCGCGCGGTTCGTTTGGGCAGCCGTGGATTTTCAGTCAGGTGAAGGCGATGCTCGAGGGCAAACCAAAGCCTGACGCGCCACCGATCGCCGAGCGATTCGCAATTGCCCTGGAGCACGCGCGCATGGCGCAGGATTACGAGCACGATCCACGCGGAGCAGCGATTGAATTCCGAAAACACCTCGGCTGGTATGTCAAAGGCCTGCACAATTCGGCGGAGCTCAGGAAGAAGCTGCACGCAGTTGATTCTTTTGCAGAAGTCGAGGGAATCTTCCGGGGGTATCTCCACGGGGAGCTTCAGACTGCTGCTGCGTAACGCAGTAGTCATAACACTTCTGGTCGGGAGCGCAGCCGTTCCCGTTCAATCACAATCAAAGGTTTCTGCGCCGACTGTTCCCGGTTGGAAGCTTGTGTGGAGTGACGAGTTCAACGGCAAGACTTTGGATGGGAAGAAGTGGAATACGCTCGTCCGCGAGACGAGCAAGCATGGCGAGCTTCAGTACTATGTTCCCGACGATGTGTATCTCGAGAAGGGGAATCTGCGGATTCGCAGCCGAGTGCGGGATTACGGCGGAATGCACTTCACGAGTGGAAGACTGAGCACCGACAAGCGGTTCGCACCGACCTATGGCCGGTTCGAGATTAGAGGTCGCATGCCGTCAGGAAAGGGTTTGTGGCCTGCTTACTGGCTGTATCCGCAGAATCGCGACTGGGCGATGGAGCAGCTTATGTCAAAGGCAATCGAGGAGAAGCGTGAGACATCGATTCCGGAGCTGCGGCCCTGGTACAGCGAAATCGACATAATGGAGTTTCTCGGACACGAGCCCACAGTTTTCTACGGAACGCTGCACTACACGACGTTTGGTGGGGAGCGGAAGACAAGCTCCGGAAAACTGAACACAGTCGATCTCTCGAAGGATTTTCATTTGTATGTGCTCGAATGGGAGCCAAATGAGATCCGATGGTATGTGGACGGTGCTCTCGTTCACAAGACGTCGCAAGGCGTTCCACATACACCGCACTATCTCATTTTGAATACTGCCGTGGGCGGATCCTGGCCTGGAAATCCGGACTCCACTACGACATTTCCCCAGTTCCACGATTTAGACTACGTGAGGATATACCAGAGACCCAATCCATACTGGAATGCACAGACTCGCCCCTGAGGCAAGCGATTTCGACGTACTGAACCAGGCGTTGGAGTTTGTTCACGTTGGTACGTGGACTTACGACATCGCGAAAGACGAAGTCAAATGGTCTGACGAGCTTTATCGTCTCGTAGGACTGGAGCCTCAGTCGTTGGAGCTGACATATAAGACCTATCTCCGTTACATCCATCCCGACGATCGGGCACGTGTTGAAGAAACGGTTGCAAACGCATTCGCCACCGGGAGTTCTTTCCAGTTGGATACGAGGATGCTCCGCGCCGATGGTACAGTCAGGTACCATCTCGCTCGAGGGCATGCATTCACCGGTGCATCGGGCAAAGTTGTAAGACTGTCGGGCGCATCCCTCGACATTACCGACCGCGTACAGCAACAGGAAGCACTTCGGCTCAGCGAAGAAAGATTTCGGAGATTGTTCGACCAGGCAGCTGTCGGATTCATCACGGCGAATGCCGATGGCATTATCCAGTCAGCCAACAAGTCATTCGAAGAGTTTATTGGGTACACGGCTGACGAGCTGGTTGGACAAACCATTCACAGTATTCAGCATCCCGACGACCGGACGCTGATGGGCAACATCACCCACCGCCATGAGAGCACCTCCGTAACCTTCGACAAACGGTACATAAGGAAGGGCGGAAAGGAAGTCTGGGGACGTGCAACTGTGACCCGCCTGTCGGGCGAGGCAAACGGTCCCGATGTTTTCATGGGACTTGTCCAGGACATAAGCGAGGCGAGAGTGGCGAGCGCGCAGCTTCTTGCCCAGAAGGAGCTGCTTCAAACGGTGATGGACAACCTGCCGATCATGGTCTCGATGTTTGACCAGGACGACACTCCGATCTTCGTGAACAAGGAATGGACTCGCATCCTGGGCTGGACGCTCGCTGATCTGCGCAAGATGGACTTCGTGGCAGCATTGTATCCGGATCCGCAAGAACGGCAGAGGGCGACTGATGCCGTTCAGCTCGCTGAAGGCAAGTGGGCAGATTTTGAGCCTACGTCGCGCTCAGGAAGAAAAGTTGAAACGGCGTGGACCTGTCTGCGAATTTCCGACGGGACCATGCTGACTATCGGTCAGGACACAACCGCGATAAGGGCGATGCGCCAGCGTCTCGCACAATCTGAAAAGATGGAAGCGATTGGGCAGCTTGCCGGAGGAATCGCACATGACTTCAACAATCTTCTTACGGTGATTTCCACCTGCGCGACCTTTCTCAAGGAGGAGGTTGCTGACGCGGGAACCGCAATGGAAGACATTACAGAGATTCTTGCAGCGTCGAGCAGAGCGGCAGCGCTCACAGGTCAGCTCCTCGCCTTCAGTCGACAGCAGATTCTCACGCCAGTCGTCGTGGATGTAAACGAGGCAGTCAACCAGGTGACCAAGTCACTGACAAGACTGCTTCCCGAAAGCATCAGCCTGGCAACTTTACCACGCGCCCGGTTTCCCCGCGTCGAAGCCGACGCAAATCAGCTGCAGCAGGTGCTGCTCAACCTGGCAGTCAATGCCCGGGACGCGATGCCCGAAGGTGGCCTGATAACAATCGAAACGTCGAACAGTCCGAACGTCGGGAAACCGACGGGAACAGCTGACGTCGTTATTACCGTGACCGATACTGGATATGGTATTTCTCCTGACGTGAAAGACCGGATTTTCGATCCGTTTTTTACCACGAAGGCGGTTGGAAAGGGGACAGGTCTTGGACTGGCTACTGTGCACGGAATCGTTGAACAATCGGGTGGGCGCATCGAGGTGGACTCAACAGTCGGGGAAGGCTCCGTGTTTCGCGTAATCCTTCCGGGAACCATTCGCGAGGATGAAGACGATCTCGATTGGGGCGCCGATAGCCCGCAGATGCACACAGAGACCGTTCTTCTTGTCGAAGATGAATCTTCGCTGCGACAGGTGGCTCGCCGGATTCTAGCCAGCCGCGGATATACGGTTCTCGAAGCCAGACATGGCGCGGATGCGCTGCGTGTCTCGCACGAGTATGCGGGACCGATTCATCTCCTGGTCACTGACATCGTGATGCCGGAGATGGGCGGACGCGAGCTCGCAGTAAAGATTAGAGAGTCACGGCCGGGAATTCCGGTTCTCTTCATGTCCGGCTACACGGACGATGAGCTGATGCGGCGCGGAGTTTTTGAGGAAGCCACGTCGCTGCTGCGCAAGCCTTTCCTGCCGATCGACCTTGCCAACGCGGCGTCGAATCTACTGCGGGTCAGCCTTTCGTGACCGTGTACGGTCTCATTGAGAACGACAACATACAGCTATTAGGTACAAGCAGAAGCTGCGAGCATCGAGAGAGCACGTAGCTTGTAGCTTCTGCTCGTACCTGGCAGCTGTATGTTGTAGTGACCCCTAGCGGAGTACCGCCGCAAGAAACCTTTCAATAGCGTACGTGCTCACCTGACCGCACGGTCCATTGAACACGTAGTCACAGCCATGCGTCGCCCATGGCAGCTCCATGAGAAGATGCGGACGATCCTTTGCAGCGAGCCGCTCGTCCAGCATCCTGCTCTGTCTCACTGAGACGAGCTCGTCTTTCGATCCATGAATGAGCAGCGTCGGCGGAGAGTCAGAACTCACATTCCCAACCGGTGAGTTTGTCATGTACTCGCGAGGCATTTCCTGAGGAGTGCCGCCGAGATAGTCGCGGAGAATCTGTCGCGACGGAATGAGGGAGGACGGGTTCTGGTAACCGTACAGTTGGTCAGTAGGCGGGTAGAACGCGACAACGCCTCGAATGGCAGGATCGTGCAGGGTGTACGCACTCAGGAGGACCATATGCCCGCCTGCGGAGCGGCCGATGAGTGCGATCCGTTTTGGATCGATACCCAGGGGTGATGCATTCATCTTCAGGTATCCGATCGCTTCATTCAGGTCGTCCGTCTGTGCGGGATTCTTGAATTCCGGAGCGAACCTGTAGCTGATCGCGGCAACGTCGTAGCCGCGCGCTGCGAGGTAGTAGTTGAGATCGGGCAGGTCTGTTCTGTCTCCGCCGTGCCAGGAACCGCCGTGAACGACAATGACGAGCGGACGCGGACCGGGCAGCACCGCGGACTTGTACAGGTCGAGTCGCAGAAATCCTGAGGGACGGGAGCCGTAGTTAAGCGATTGAACGTCAACGTTGGGTGAGAGCGGTGCACTCAGGAGAAGGCGCAGGGTGATCGGCTTTATGAGGGCCGGGGCGCCGGCGATTTCACGAGGGACAACGGGTCCGAACGCGCGCTCCAATTCCGCCTTGAGAGTTCCGCCGACTTCCACGGCGCGAATGAGAGGCAGCGCGCTCGTGCAAAAGCAGAGGAGCGCGAGCAGAGAGGAGGTTAGACTGAACCGTCCATATCTCCATCCCGGCAGCAGGAGCAGCAGTGAGAAGATCGCCAGATAGTAGGACCATTCGGTTACGGCGATCTCCAGCTCCCAAAGCAGGTACGCGGGAGCGGGGATGACGATAAGCACGCAAACCAGGAGCAGGAGGATGACGGCTGTGAGTCTGACTTTGCCGCCGAAAGTGAATTCATCCTGTTCCAAACTGGTCTCCGGAAGTCGGTGGGTAAGCGGCTGTGGCGGGAGTACAAAGGTACGGATGAGCCGCGCTTTTCGCCAAGATATTCTTTTGCACGAGCGGTCTTGAAGGGTTTTTGTAACCCGTTGTATATGTGGCAATTAGCCGCTTGCCTTAAAGTAGTTTGGGAGGTTAGGGCGGATTGACTTCGGGGTGTAAATCCACTAGGATTCAGGTACGGGGGCGACTGGCTTCGACGGAATTAGTGAAGCTGTGGCTGCGTGCCCAGGTCATCCGTGTCCTGGTTAAATAAGCGGGTACATTTTTAACTGCCAACAACAACTTGGCCCTGGCTGCGTAACTCTTAGGAGTTGCTGCACCTGCTCTTTAGAAAGCCCTCCTGAGGCGGTTTAGAGAGTATCGCAAATTCGGGATAGCTGGTTGTCGC
>JANLYJ010000411.1:0-4021 GCA_031365555.1 Gemmatimonadaceae bacterium
TCCGAAAACATCAAGCGTACTTCGCCCGACTCGATCATCATTATGGTTTCCAACCCGCTCGACGTGATGTCCTATGTCGCGAAGCAGGTGACTGGATTCCCGCGTGAGCGTGTTCTTGGAATGGCGGGCGTTCTCGATACTGCGCGGTACCGTGCATTCCTCGCCGACGCGCTCGACGTTTCAGTTCGCGACATCCAGGCGATGGTGCTCGGAGGTCATGGCGATACGATGGTTCCGCTCGTCTCGTACACCAGCGTCAGTGGCATCCCGATTACGCAGCTCCTCCCGAAGGCAACAATCGACGCGATCGTAGACCGCACACGGAACGGCGGTGCAGAAATCGTCAAGTTCCTGAAGACCGGGTCAGCCTATTACGCGCCGTCGGCTGCAGCAGTTCAGATGGCAGAGGCAATCGTTCATAACCAGCGCCGGATTCTTCCATGCGCCGCGTGGCTCGAAGGTGAATACGGCATGAACGGACTCTTCCTCGGCGTCCCATGCAAGCTCGGACGGAATGGACTCGAGAAGATCATCGAAGTCGAGCTAACTAATGAGGAGAGAGAGGCACTCACGCGCAGTGCGGAAGCAGTGCGTGAGCCGATGTCTGCCGTAAAGCTGTAATCGCGATGGGAAGAGTGCGCTCCTTTTACGGATCGAGCGTCGGTAAGAAGACGATCATGGGGATCACCGGCGTCATTGGTGTTCTCTTCGTCATCGGGCACGCCGCCGGAAATCTTCTGGTCTTCCGCGGCTCGGAGGCGATGAATGCTTACGCGCATTTCCTCAAGAGCACGGGCGAGCTGCTCTGGATAGTACGCATTACGCTGATTGCCGCAGTCATTCTGCACATCGTCGCCGCCGTTCAGCTCACTGCACGAAGCAGAACCGCGCGACCTGTTGGATACGCGAAGCGTGATCCGCAGGCATCGACTATCGCATCGCGCTCGATGCGCATTGGCGGATTTCTGCTGCTCATTTTCATTCCGCTTCACATCATGCATTTCACGACCGGAACCCTGCAGCCAGCAGGCGTGTTCAGCCCGGTCGATGTATACGGCAACGTAGTTTCCTCATTCCGCATCTGGTGGGTGACTGCGTTCTACGTTGTGGTAATGGCATTCCTGGGGTTGCATCTCTTTCACGGCGCGTGGAGCTCGGCGAAGTCGCTCGGGGTTGCACCTCCGTCCCCACGTCCGCTTAAAAAGAAAGTTGCACTCCTTGTGGCTGCTTTTATCTGGATTGCATTCACGGCCGTGCCGCTCGGCGTTTACGCGGGGATCGTCAAGTGATCGATCTAAACTCGCGTACTCCAGCCGGACCTCTGCCGGAAAAGTGGGATCGCCACCGTTTCGAGATGAAGCTGGTGAATCCGGCGAACAAGAGAAAGTTCAAGGTGATCGTCGTCGGATCGGGATTGGGCGGCGCGTCTGCAGCTGCAACGCTCAGCGAGCTCGGCTACCAGGTGAAGTGCTTCTGCTTCCAGGATTCGCCGAGACGCGCGCACAGCATCGCTGCACAGGGCGGAATCAATGCGGCGAAGAACTACCAGAATGACGGCGACAGCATTTATCGTCTTTTCTACGACACAATCAAGGGCGGCGACTTCCGCGCGCGTGAAGCGAATGTCTATCGTCTCGCGCAGATCAGCGTAAACATCATCGACCAGTGTGTCGCGCAGGGAGTTCCGTTTGCGCGCGAGTACGGTGGACTGCTGGCGAATCGTTCGTTCGGAGGGGCGCAGGTATCGAGGACATTCTACGCACGCGGTCAGACGGGCCAGCAGCTTCTGCTCGGCGCATATCAGGCGCTGGAGCGCCAGATCGCGGCAGGTGGAGTGAAGATGTTTCCGCGCACCGAGATGCTCGACCTTGTCGTCATCAATGGCCGCGCGCGTGGAATCGTGACGCGTGATCTCGTCACGGGCGCCATCGAGTCTCACGCCGCTGATGCGGTTGTACTCGGCACTGGCGGTTACGGAAACATTTTTTACCTGTCCACCAATGCACAGGGCTCGAACGCGACTGCAATCTGGCGTGCGCACAAGCGTGGTGCTGCCTTCGCGAATCCGTGCTTCACACAGATTCATCCGACTTGCATTCCGCAGAGCGGCGACTACCAGTCGAAGCTGACGCTGATGAGCGAGTCGCTCCGAAATGACGGGCGCGTTTGGGTTCCGCTCAAGAAGGGTGACACGCGGTCACCGAAAGAGATTCCGGAAAACGAGCGGGACTACTACCTCGAAAGAAAGTATCCGAGCTTTGGAAACCTGGCGCCGCGCGATATTGCGTCCCGTGGTGCAAAGGAAGTATGCGACGAAGGCAGGGGAGTCGGCGAAAGTGGACTCGGCGTTTACCTCGATTTCTCGGACGCGATCAACCGGCTTGGCGAAAATGTTATCCGCGAGCGGTATGGCAATCTGTTCGAGATGTACGAGCGGATCACCGACGACGACCCGTACGAAACGCCGATGCGGATCTTTCCGGCGGTCCACTACACGATGGGCGGGCTGTGGGTGGACTACAACCTCATGAGCACCATTCCTGGACTGCACGTGATTGGAGAGGCGAACTTCTCCGACCATGGTGCGAACAGACTCGGTGCCAGCGCACTGATGCAGGGACTGGCAGATGGCTACTTCATCATCCCGAACACGATCGGTCATTACATCGCCTCGGCATCGCTCGACAAAGTAGATGAGTCACACCCCGAGTTTGCTGCCGCTGAGAAGAAGATTGCTGATCTCACCAGTCGCTTTCTCGCGATCAAGGGCAAGCGAACCGTGGCTTCCTTCCATCGCGAGCTTGGAACACTGATGTGGGACAAATGTGGGATGGCCCGCACTGCCGAAGGGTTGCGTGAAGCGCTGACTCGTATTCCCGACCTCCGCAAGGAATTCTGGGAGAACCTGAACGTGCCCGGCAGCGCCGGTGAATTGAATCAGGCACTCGAACGAGCTGGACGCGTAGCCGATTACATGGAATTGGCTGAGCTGATGTGCAGGGACGCGCTTCAGCGCGAAGAGTCCTGTGGCGGCCATTTCCGGGAAGAGTACCAGACTCCGGATGGCGAAGCTCTGCGAAACGACGCCGACTTCGCCTACGTCGCCGCATGGGAATACAATGGCGAAAATGCAGAGCCGGTCCTGAACAAGGAGCCGCTGCTCTATGAGAACGTGAAGCTCTCGCAGCGGAGCTACAAGTAATGAATCTCACACTCAAGGTTTGGCGGCAGTCTGCAGCGACAACGAAAGGAAAACTCGTTTCCTATGATGTGCCGGGAATCAGCCCCGACATGTCCTTTCTCGAGATGCTCGACGTTGTCAACGAGCGTCTGACTGAGCAGGGTGAGATTCCGATTGCGTTCGATCACGATTGCCGCGAGGGCATTTGCGGGGCGTGCAGCCTGATGATCAACGGAATTGCGCACGGTCCGGAGAGGGGAACTGCTACCTGCCAGCTGCACATGCGGAGCTTCAGGGACGGCGACACGATTGTCATCGAGCCTTGGCGTGCGCGTGCATTTCCGGTGGTCAAGGATCTGATCGTAAATCGCAGCGCGTTCGACCGGATCATCCAGGCAGGCGGCTACATCTCAGCCGCGACTGGCGGTGCGCAGGATGCGAACTCGTTGCTCGTTCCAAAGGTCGATGTTGACCGCTCGATGGACGCGGCATCGTGTATTGGCTGTGGGGCTTGCGTGGCAGCGTGTCCTAACGCATCTGCTTCACTGTTCACGGCGGCCAAGGTCACTCACCTCGGGCTCTTGCCTCAGGGCCAGCCCGAGAGATACCGCCGGGCATTGGCGATGGTCGAGCAGATGGACATCGAGGAGTTCGGGTCGTGCAGTCTCTTTGGAGAATGTCAGGAAGCCTGTCCCAAAGAGATCAGCATCGACACGATCGTTCGGATGAACCGCGATTTCATCGTTGGCTCCGCGAAGGCAACAGCTCCTGTAGCTTCGTCGGAGTAACTGAGAACTAGCTGGTTCCGCGGCTCAGCGGATCGCTGGGATGATGCCCAAT